>NZ_AZAX01000013.1:0-67585 GCF_001021175.1 Marinitoga sp. 1155
ACCATTTTTCATATAGAAATAATATCCTTCATAAAAAGCATTTTCTAACCCGCTTAAATTATATTTATTATCATTATAAGCATTTAATTCTCCTAAAAAATTAAAACCTTTAAAATCATGTGTAACTTTAAAAGCAAAACCTTGAAATGATTTTATATTGTTCATATTATTGTCCATTCGTAGCGAAAAATTAAAACCATAAGTTATTAAAGAAATTGCAGTAATTAATATAATAAGAATACTTTTCTTCAACTTAAATCCCCGCCTTTTGAATATTTTTTTCAAAATTCTTTAACTCTCTTAAATCATTTTCTGGCAATTTTCTGTTCACAAGATAAAAAAGGTTAGAAATTAGTCTGTGCAATGTCATATCATTTATTCTATTTCCTTTTTTTACTAAATTCCATTTTGGAGAAATTTTAAAAACTTTATCGAACACATCAGGATATTCAAAATTTCCTTCGAAAGCTATATCAAAAACAATAGAATTTTCTGGTATATATTTTGTTGGTATTATAAATTTTTCTGAAGGAACAGCAGAAATAATTATATCAGAAATAGAAACAAATTTCATAATATCCTCATAATCTGTATATTTTTGACAAACTCTAACACTTGCGTTTTCATTTAACATCATCAAAGCAAGAGACCTTCCAACAGCAAGAGAATCATTAATAACTACAATTTTTTTACCTTCTAATTTGAACGGATTTTCAAATAAATTATCTGGGTATATTCCGTTAATTTTAAAATAATTTTCATAAACCAAATAATTTCTTTTTAATACATATAATATTCCTTTCGCAGTAGGAGGTATAACCAATTTTCTTAAATTCTCATTGTCACTATAAAATTCATGTTGAACCAGATACCCCATATATTCGTGATTTAATCCCTCAACATCTTTTTCGATGGACACTAAATTCATAAAATAGGTATCTTTTATATTAAAGGGAGTGGGATACATGACAATAATACCGTGAGTATTATTGTCATTATTATAATACATAATTTTTTTCTCCAATTCTAATTTGCTCGAAACATTATCAAGAACAAAATTTATATTGTATTTTTTACAGATATTCTTAATTCCTTTTGCGTAAGAAATACTTCCAGCATCATCAGAAGTCAATATGCAGGTTAACTGAGGTATAATATTATTTTTTTTGTATAATTCGATATTTTTTTTAAAAATTGGCTCATCAAAAGTACGAATTAAATATGCGATATCGAATAATTTATTTTTGAAATCCATCACCCCCAAAACTTTTTTGAAAATTTTAATAATTACTCATCATCAAGCATAATAAAGTCTTCATTTTCATCAATATCAACGCTGTCCATGATTTTTTTCCATTCTTCTTCAACCTTTTCCAGTTCATCATCATCTTCAACAGCATCTAAAAACAACTCGCCATTATTTTCATTAACCTTAAAAGCTACAGTATCTCCCAGGATAATGTCTTCACTATCTTCTTCTCTAAAAGCTTCATAGCAGATCCAGTATTTTTTGCCTTCAATATTTAATTCTTCCACAAACATAAAATTATATTCATTGCCATCTTCTCCTGTAATTGTGAAAAATTCCAATCTATCCATATATATCCCTCCAAAGTTTAATATTTTCTATTATTTATAGATATACTTTCTGAACATTCTATTATTATTTTAAAATAAAAATATGAAATTCCAGTGTCTAAAATATGATATAATATAAAAGAATAAGGGGGTTTTAGTTTTGAATTTATTAGAAATGCGTATTAAGGGTTTTAAAAGTTTTGCAAAAAATACAATATTAAATCTAAATGCAAATATTGTTAGCGTAGTTGGACCAAATGGCTCTGGCAAATCCAACATAGTTGATGCTTTAAGATGGCTTCTTGGAGAACATTCTTCTAAACAGATAAGGATTTCGGAAAAATACGATGTTATATTTGGAGGATCAGAAAAATATCCACCATCAAAAAAAGCAGAGGTTTTTATAAAAATAAAAGATATAAAGGGAAAAATCAGAACAATAGGTAAAATACTAACAATAGACGGGAAAACTCAATATAAAATAGATAATAGAAATGCCAGATTAAAAGATATTTTTGATGTTATTGGTGGATCAGGTGTGGGAAAATCTTTTTATTCGATTATATCTCAAGATCAGGTTAGAGAATTAGTTTCAGCTTCTTCAGATCAATTAAGAACTATAATAGAGGATGCAGCTGGAATAAAAATATATCTGGATAAGAAAGAAATTGCATTGAAAATGTTAAATCAAACAAAAGAAAATTTAGAAAGACTAAATGATGTTTTATATGAAGTTGAAAAAAGAGTTAGATCGTTGTCCAACAGAGCTTCAAGAGCAAAAAAGCATGTAGAATATAATAATGAATTAAAGGTTATAGGAACAAAATACTATGGAGCGAAAAGTCTATCTATAGACAAAAAAATGAAAGATATAGAAGATAAAATAAAAAATAACAGGTTGAAAATAAAAGAGTATCTTTCTGAAAGCTTTGAAGTGGAGAGATTATATAAAGAGTTGAGAAAAGAAATTGAGGAAAAGGAAGAGCAATTATCAATATATGGAGAAAAGATCGAAAATTTCAGACAGAGATTAAAATCATATGAAGAAATGAAATTACATCTTGAGAAAGAGATTAATGATTTAAATTCTAAAATTGTTGAAAAGGATTGGGAAAGAAAAAGATTTGAAGAAGATTTGCAAAAAAACAAAAAAAGATATGGAGAAATAAATGATTTGCTTGGGAAATATGAAAGTGAGATTGAAACGTATATAAAAGAGATTAAAACAATAGAAGAAGAAAAAAGAAAAATAGAGAGTTCTATTTCAGAAGAAATGAATAAATTGACAGAGTTAAAAGAAAATATAAAAAAGACAAATAATGAATTAAAAAATCTTGAAAGTAAAAAAAATAAATTAATTAATGAACTGGCTGATAAAGAAGAGAGATTAAATTTTTTAAATGTAGAAAAAGATAATCTTGAAAAAACTATAGAAAAGCTCGAAAAAAATTTAAAAAGGATTGAAACAGAATTAAAAACAATAACAAAAAAAGAGGAAAAATTAAATGAAGAAATATATGAAAAAAACATAGTAGTGGAAGAATTACATACTAAATTAACTAATATATATAATTATTTGAAAAAGCTAAAACATGATAAAGATATAACAGAGAGAAAAATACAAAATCTGTCATTTCAAATTACAGAATATGAAGGATTTTCTTTTGCGATAAAAAAATTATTTGAAGCATTTCATAAAGAGGAAAATTTAATAGATGTTGTTTTAAATTTAATTGAAGTTCCTGAAGAACTTGAAACAGCAGTGATGATGGTTGCAGGGTATAGATTGCAAAATGTAGTTGTAAAAAATTCAAGATATGTATCAACATATATAAATTATTTAAAAGCGGAACAAGCTGGGAGGATCACATTTATTCCTCTTGATTTAATCAATCCAAGGATAAAAAAATATAAAGAATTAAGCAATGAGCCAGGATTTTATGGATATATTATAGATTTAATAAATTATAAAAAAGATTATGAAAAAGCAATACAATATATATTTGGTAATGCCGTTGTAGTCGATGTACTAAATACCGCTTTAAACATTAAAAACAATTATAAAAATATTTCTTTGACTATAGCCACTGTTGATGGAGAAATAATAAATACATCAGGAGCGATAACAGGTGGTAAATCAAAAGGAAACAATTCAACGTTATTATTGTCAAGAAAAAGAGAATTACAGGATTTAAAAGAAAATTTAAAAGAAATTGAAGAAGAGATAAAGGCAAAAGAAGAAGAATTAAAAAAAGTAGAATATGAATATAAAAAAGATTCCTTAGAATTAAAAAAGCTGGAGGATAAACTGAATGAAATAAAATATAATAGATTAAATGGAGCGAATTCATATAAAGAATTTAAAAACAATTACGAATCTGCTAGAAAAAGATATAATGAGATTATAAATAGAATAGATTCTTATGAAATACGACAAGAAGAAATAAAGGAAGAATTAGTTGATATTGATAATATGATTTTAGAAAACACAGAAAAAATAAGTTATTTAGAAACAAAAATATCTGAAATAGAGAAAACAAATCACACAACACATGAGGAACTGCGGTTAAAAATAGCTAAATTAGATGAATTGAATCTATATAAAAACTCAATAGAAACAAAAATATCCGAATATTCCTCTGAAAAAACAAAAATAAAAAATGAGATAAATACAATAAATAATACAATAGAAGAGATAAATAATCTATTAAACGAATTAAAAATACAGATAAACAGGAAAAAAAGCGATTTGGTGGAGTATGAAAAGGAAATAAAATCCATGAATAACGAAATAGAAAATGCATTTAAAATGTTGAAAATGAGTAGAGAGGGAAAAACTGAAAAATTTAGCGAACTTGAAAAATATGAACACAAAAAAAATGAATTAAAGGATAAGATTGATGAATTAAAAAATATATCCCATGATCTGGATTTGGAAATACAAAATTTAAAACATGAAAAAGACTTTTTAATAGAAAAGGCTAAAAATGTTGGTATAGAATTGTCTGATTTTATATATGAAGAATTATCTGAAATGGAAATATTAGCTCTTGAAAGAAGAATAGAAGACATAAAAAAAGCATTAAAACATATAGGTAGTGTTGATTTGGGAGTTTTAGATGAATATGAAATGGTAAAAAGTGAATTAGACGATAGACGAAAACAAAAAGAAGATATCTTACAATCAATAAAATCTCTAAAAGAAGGCATAGAAAAGATAGATAATGAAGCTGAAGAAAAATATTTAAATACATTCAATCTTGTTAATGAAAAATTTGGGCAATTTATAAAAGAATTGTTTGTTGGCGGAGATGGAGTGTTAAAAATGGTTGGAGAAGGTAAAGCATTTGAAAAAGGAGTTGAAATATCTGTAAAGAAACCCGGTAGAAATTTTCAAAAATTACAATTATTCTCTGGGGGAGAGAAAGCTTTAATAACTTCTGCATTTTTATTTGCTCTAATGAATGTTAATCCGAGTCCTTTTTATTTATTGGATGAAATAGATGCGCCTCTTGATGATATAAATGCAGGGAAACTTGCAAAGCTGATAAAAAATCATGCTCAAAAAACGCAATTTATAATAATAACGCACAATAAATTGATGATGGAAATAGGTGAGATTTTTCATGGAATAACAATGAGACATGGTGTTTCTCAAGTTGTTCCTGTTGATTTTAAATTTATAGAAAAGTTAGAAACCACATAAAAATTAATATAAAATTTATTTATCAGCCCTTGATTCAAATAAATCAAGGGCTTTTTATTTTGTGTGATAGATATAAAATAAAGATTATTTCACTATTTTAGAAATGGGTAATAGAAATTTTTTTAATATGTTATTACAACTGATTAACTCACATTATAAGTAGATATGTAAAATTATTTAAGCATATCTTTCTAATATATTACTTGTAATATTTTGATAATAAGTATATAATACTAAATATAAATACAACAAAAACAAAAAACTGAAAAAGTTTTTTATTTTATTTTTCTAAAGGGGGGAAAGAAATGATAACGTTTAGTTATGACTATGTGAAACCCAAAACACTAGACGAAGCCCTGGAAATACTAAATAAAGAAGATGCTTATCCTATCCTGGGTGGAACTGACTTAATTGTGAAAATGAGAGCAGGAAGAATTAAACCAAAATTAGTAGTTGATTTAAAGGGAATTGATGAACTATTTCATGTAGATTTTTCAAAAGATGCAGGATTAACTTTTGGTGCTGGACTAAAACTCAATGTATTAATTGAAGAATTCAGTTATATTAAAGAGTATTATCCAACATTGTATCAGGGAATCAGAGTTGTCGGAGGATATCAAACCCGCAATAGAGGAACTGTAGTTGGAAATATTTGTAATGCTTCTCCAGCCTCAGATACAGCCCCGGCTTTACTTACATATGATGCCGAATTGACATTAGTTTCATTAAACGGAGAAAGAAAAGTTAAGATAAAAGATTTCTTTACTGGACCTGGAAAGACAGTGTTAGAAAAGGGTGAAATAGTTAAATCTATACATATACCATATGAAGGTGAAAGTGTTGGAAGGTATTATAAAGTCTCAAGGATTAAAGCTGTTGATCTTTCTACAATAGGAATGGCGCTAACAATTATTGATCCAAAAGGGAAAAGAGATATTAGAGTTGCTTTAGCTTCAGTAGCTCCAACACCTGTAAGAATTTTTGAAGCTGAAGAATTTATAAAAGATAAAGAATTAACAATGAAAAACGTGGAAGAATTTGCTCAGATTGTTCAGGATAGTGTGAATCCTATTACAGACGCAAGAGGTACTGCAGAATATAGAAAAAGAATGGCTAAAATATTACCAATTAAATTATTAAGAGAATTGAATATGATAAAGGAGGGATTATAATGAAAATTGCTTTTACTGTAAATAATGAAAATATTGAAGTGGAAGTAAAACCAAATGAAACCCTCCTCGATGTTCTAAGAGAGAAATTGTATTTAACAGGTGCAAAAGAAGGCTGTGGAAATGGAGAATGTGGAGCATGTACTGTTATATATAATGGAAGACCTGTGAATTCATGTTTGGTTTTGGCTCCTGAGGCTGATGGTGCTGTTATCGAAACAGTTGAAGGATTGACAAAGGATAATAAACTACATCCAATTCAGGAAGCATTTATAGAAGCAAATGCATTTCAATGCGGTTATTGTACTCCAGGCTTTATAATGTCCACAAAAGCTATGCTGGAAAAAATACCAAATCCTACAAAAGAAGTTATTGTAGAAAGATTGGCAGGAAATTTATGTAGATGTACAGGGTATACTGTTATTTTAGATGCTGTTAAATTAGCTGCCCAGAAAATGGGAGGTGCAGAATAATGAAATATGAATATAAACCACCAATTAAATTTGAACATGTTGGAAAACCTATGAACAGAGTTGACGGATTCGAAAAAGTTACCGGAAATGCAAAATATGTAACTGATATGTTTTTTCCAAATATGCTTTATGCTGCAGTTAAAAGAAGCCCTATACCCCATGGAATTATTAAAAACATAGATACTTCAAAGGCTGAGTCCCTTCCTGGTGTAAGAGCTATAGTAACAGGAAAAGATGTTCCATATAGACAGGGTATATATTTAGTAGATAGACCTATTATAACGCCAGATAGGGTAAGGTATGTTGGAGAACCTGTTGCAGCCGTTGCTGCAGATTCATTGGAAATTGCAAGAAGAGCTGTTGAACTAATAGAAGTAGAATACGAAGAAATGCCAACTGTTCAAGATCCTAGAGAATCAATGAAAGGTGAGGTTTTAATTCATCCAGACCTTGCAAAGTATGAAAGATTACCGATTTATAATATTGAACCTGAAAAAAATGTTTTTCATCATCATAAAACAAGAAAAGGAGACGTTGAAAAAGGATTTAAAGAAGCAGATGTTATTGTTGAAGGTGATTATTATCTACCTCAAATGTATCATGCGCCACTTGAACCACATGCAGCAATTTCTTTCTGGGATTATAACGAAAAATTGACTGTATGGTCAAGTGCACAATCTCCATTTACATTAAGAAACTTAATTGCTGTTGCATTTAAAATCCCAAGACATAAAGTTAGAGTTATTGCTCCATATGTGGGTGGAGGATTTGGTGGAAAAGCTGGTATAAATATGGAAGGTATTGTAATTGCATTATCAGAAAAAGTAAAAGGAAGACATATAAAATTAGTATATACAAGAGAAGAAGATATCTCAGCTGTTGTTAGACAGGCTATGTATGCCCATGTAAAAACAGGAGTTACTAAAGAAGGAAAAATAGTTGCAATGGAAGCAACGTTAATTTTCGATGGTGGAGCATATGCGGAATATGGAACTAATGTTGTTAGAGCTGCAGGATATACATTGCCTGGTGGATACTATGTGCCAAATCTAAAAACGGACTCATATGGCGTATACACCAACCATTTCCTTGGTGGTGCTTTTAGAGGTTTTGGGCATGGTGAGCTGCACTGGGCAACAGAAAGAAATTTAGATGAAGTCGCTCAAAAGTTAGGAATGGATCCACTTGAATTAAGATTGAAGAACGTTCTAAAACCAGGGTTAACCAATTCTATGGGTCAAACTATACATCATGATACAGGTGATATTGAAGCTTGTTTTAAAAAAGCTGCAGAATTGATAGAATATGATAAAAAATCAAAACAACCTGAGAATCCAAGAAAGGTTAGAGGAAAAGGAATCGCTGGACTAGTTAAAGCACCAGCTATGCCAACAAATGCCGGTTCTGCTGTAATAATAAAATTCCATGAGGATGCTACAGTCACGTTACAAGCAAGTATTCAGGAAATTGGTCAAGGCTTCAATACTGCTGTTACTCAAATGGCTGCAGATGCTCTACACATCTCGCCAGACAAAATACATTTCGTAATGCCTGTTGATACAGATGTAAACCCATATGAATGGCAGACTGTTGCTTCAAGAGCATTATGGACAGTTGGAAATGCATTATATAGAGCTGCAGAAGATGCTTTAAATCAAATTAAAGATACAGCATCCAAAGTATTGGGTGTTGCTCCACATAATCTTGAAGTTGAAGACGATAGAGTTTATGTTAAATATAGACCTGAGAAATATATTTTATTAAAAGATATCGTTATGGGGTACACTTATCCAGATGGTCATGCAATTGGAGGTCCTGTAATAGGAAGAGGAAGTTTTGTCCCTGAAATGTTAACAAACCTTGATCTTGAAACAGGCCAGGGAAATGCAGCTGCTGAATGGACATTTGGTGCTCAAGCTGCTGAAGTAGAAATTGATTTAGATACTGGAGAACTTAAGATGCTCAAATTAGTTGGTGTTTTTGATGCTGGAACAATTATTAATCCTATTACTGCAGGAGGACAGGTTGTTGGTGGGATGATTCAAGGCATGGGTCCCGCATTATTTGAAGGGGTTAAATACAATGATAAAGGATATCCTTTAACTATATCATTTACCGATTATAAAATACCTACTATAGCAGATATACCAGAGGAAATAAAATATGACTTTGTTCAAACATTTGAAGAATCTTCTCCATTTGGGGCAAAAGGTGTTGGAGAACATCCTATGATTTCTGTTCCGCCAGCAATTGCTTCAGCAATATATGATGCACTTGGAGTAAATGTTAATGAATTACCATTAACAGCAGATAAAATCTTAAATGCTTTAGATAAAAAAAATAATAATTAATTTATATGTCTATCCAAATCTTTTTTAGGAGGGGAGAAACATGAGCGAAAGCGAATATTTGAATATCGTTCCACAGGAAGATAGAAGTAAAGGTATGGGAACTGGGGGATTAATATTACTTGGATTACAACATACCTTTACAATGTTTGGTGCAACAGTTTTGGTTCCTTATTTGACAGGAATTCCTGTTAACGTTGCTTTATTTACCGCTGGTCTTGGGACGTTATTATTTCATTGGATTACTAAATGGAAAGTACCAGTCTTTTTAGGTTCGAGTTTTGCATATATTGCACCAATAATAGCGGTTACAATGCACTATATGAAAGAAGCAGGTTTGCAATATGGAAATATTCAGGATGCAGTAAATGCAGGGGTAGATCTGAAACCATATCTAGCATATGCAACAGGAGGTATCTTTTTAGCTGGTTTGGTTAAATTTGGTTTTGGATGGCTTATAAAGCTCATAGGAATTAGACGATTTGAAAAGTTATTCCCGCCTGTAATATCTGGAACAATGATTATATTAATTGGTTTAATCTTGAGCCCTGTTGCAGTGAATATGGCAAGCGGTAATTGGTGGATAGCATTAGTATCGTTATTTACAGCTATTATAGTTAGATTATATACAAGAGGATTTAGTAGGTTAATTCCTGTTATTTGGGGGATTATCGTGGGCTATATTGTTGCAGCTATTACTGGAAATGTTCATTTTGCAGAAGTCGGAACAGCTGGATGGGTAGGATTCCCGAAAATTTATTTACCAAAATTTTCATGGTATGCTGCTGCTGCAATAGTTCCAGTAGCTATTGCTCCATCAGTAGAACACTTTGGTGATGTTTTTGCAATATCTGCAGTTGTAGGGAAAAAATTCTATGAAGATCCAGGAATGCATAGAACATTAATGGGCGATGGATTGGCAACATCATTGGGTGGATTCTTAGGTGGCCCTGCAAATACAACATATAGTGAAAACACTGGAGTTTTAGCATTCACAAAAGCTTTTAACCCATGGATTATGAGAATCGCTGCATTTTTTGCGATATTAATGGCTATGATACCAAAAGTTGGAGCAATTGTCAGATCAATCCCTGTTCCTGTAATGGGTGGAATAGAAATATTATTATTTGGTATGATTGCAAGTATTGGTGCAAAAACTTTAATTAATAATCAAGTAAAAGTTGAAGGAAAGAATTTAGTAACAATGTCATTAATGTTAGTTACTGGTTTAGGTGGAGCTGTATTTCAAGCTGGGAACTTTGCATTACAAGGGTTAGGACTTGCTGCTGTAGTTGGTATAGTTGTTAATGGTATATTATCTTTAACCGGTGCATCTGACGAATAATTCTTAGTGAGGTTTAAAATGGTCGAAATATCAAATACGACTTTTGCTAAAAAAGGATATGCTAAAAGTTTTTTCAAAACCAAACATTCAAATTATTTTTTGTTTGATGATGATGACATTTTTACCATTTCCACTTATGATAATAGGGTTGGGGCTTTGGGGATGGTCGCCCCTCCCCATTTTTTGAAATTTTCAACATTAAAAATTGAAAATAATTATTTGATATTTGATGATAAATTTATTTTGAAGGATTTTTCTATTTATAATCCTAAAATTAATAAAATTATTTTCTACGAAACATACAATAAAGTAAAAAATATACTGAAAAACAGATTAGATTATAGAATTTACAATAAGATTATTAATTCTTTAGAAAATAGTTCCTTTATTGATTTAATAGGTTTTGGACCAGGATTAACTCCGTTATTTGACGATATTCTATCTGGAATATTATTATTAAATTATTTTTACAACAAAAAGTTAGATTATAAAACTATATTAAAAATAGCAAAAACAAGAACAAATAATCTTTCTTATTTTCAAATGAAATACGCCACAAATGGTTATGCACCAAAACCTGTTAAATTATATTTAGAAAATATTAATAAGGCTGCATTGTTAAACATGGGGGATACTTCAGGATTAGGTTGGATGTTAGGTATATCATTTTTCATTGATTTGGAGGGATAAACGTGGTTTATAAAATGATTAAACCAAATGCATATTATGATTCCGTTACATTAATGCTTATAACAGAAGATATAAAGAAAAAAGATAACGTTGAAGAAGCTCTTGTTGGAATGGGTACAGAAACAAATAAGGAGTTTTTAAAAGAATTGGGAATGCTCGATTCAGAGTTAGAAAGTACCACTCCAAATGATTTATTGATTGTGGTCAAGGGTGAAAATATAAATATGGAAGAAATTGAAGCAGAGGTTGAAAAATTACTTAAAGCAGAAACTCAGGAAGATGAAGGTGAAAAGTTTTACCCATCACTTGAGAGTGCGGTAAAAAGATTAGATGGAGCAAATATGGCAGTTATTTCCATAGCTGGGGAATATGCTGGTCTAGAAACGAAAAAGGCTCTAGATATGGGATTAAATGTAATGTTGTTTAGTGATAATGTACCAATAGAAACAGAAATAGACCTGAAGAAATATGCACTTGAAAAAGGATTGCTGGTAATGGGGCCAGATTGTGGAACAGCAATAATAAATGGAGTACCCATGGCATTTTCAAATGTAGTAAAACGAGGAAAGATTGGTATTGTGGCAGCATCTGGAACTGGGGCTCAGGAAGTTTCATCCATAATATCAAATCTTGGTTGTGGAATATCTCAATTGATTGGTACAGGTGGAAGAGATGTAAAAAAAGATGTTGGTGGATTAATGTTTTTAGAAGGTATTAAAAGATTAATTGAAGATGATGAAACTGAAATAATTGTTCTTGTATCAAAACCACCTTATCCAGAAGTTGTCTCAAAAGCAGTGGAATTATTGAAAAAAACAAACAAAAAACATGTAGTTCATTTTGTCAATGGTATTGTAGAAGATTCTGAAATAACAGTAGGTCATACGCTTGAAGATGCTGCAATAAAAGCTGCTTTATTATGTCAGGGAAAGGAAATAGATAAAGACGAATATACATATTTTGACTTTTTAGAATCATTTGATTTTGATGTAAAGGTTAAAGAGGAAGTAGCTAAAATAAAAGAAGGTAAATATATAAGAGGATTATACTCTGGTGGAACTCTTGCCGATGAAACAATGGTATTATTAAGCAAAGAAATAGGCGGTATATATTCGCCTAAACCATTAAATCCTGAATATTTACTGGAAAATATTAATGAAAGTAAAGAGCATACAGTTGTGGACATGGGAGAAGATGAGTTTACAGTAGGAAGGCCGCATCCTATGATTGACTTTACAATGAGAAAATCAAGATTGATAAAAGAATATATTGATAAAGATACAGCTATTATTATGGTGGATGTTGTATTGGGTTGGGGATCACATATGGATCCAGCAGGTGAAATTGCAGAAGCTGTAAAAACTGCAAGGGAAACTTCAGATAAATATAGATGTGTAATTGCAAATATTTGTGGTACATATGAAGATCCACAAAAGTATTATGAACAAAAAAAGAAACTGGAAGATGCTGGGGTTATAGTCTTCCCAAGCAATGCAAGTGCAGTAAAATTTGCAGTTAATGTTTGGAAGGAGTTGGGAAGATGAGTTTATTTAAAGAAGAATTAAAAATAGTAAATATAGGATTAAAATCATTCTATGAAGATTTGAAAAAACAGGGAGCAAATGTTGTTCATGTTGATTGGAAACCACCTCTTGGTGGAGCGAAAGCAGTTGAAATATTAAATGAATTTTCAAAGTTAAACATTGATATTGAAAAAGCAAATGCAGAAGCAGTAGAAAGAATTATGAATTCTCAGCCTACATTGGTTGGAATGGGGATAGCAAAAGATGTTGTTCCAGGTATGAAAGATAATTTAATTTTACATGCAGGTCCTCCAATTACATGGGATCGAATGTGTGGCCCTTTAAAGGGAGCTATTATTGGTGGATTGATTTATGAAGGAAAAGCTAAAGATGAAAAAGAAGCTATTGAGTTGATTGAATCTGGTGAAATAGAATTTGATCCATGGCATCATCATGATGGTGTTGGACCTATGGCTGGAGTTGCGACAGCTTCTATGCCTGTATTTATCATAGAAAATAAAACATATGGTACGAAAGCTTATTGTACAATGAATGAAGGGTTGGGAAAGGTTTTAAGATATGGAGCCAATGGCCCTGATGTAATTGAAAAATTAAAATGGATGGAAGAAATATTATATCCTGTTTTGAAAGAAGCAATTGAGATAAAAGGTGAAATTAATCTAAAGAATCTAATCGCTCAGGCCGTTCAAATGGGAGATGAATGTCATAACAGAAATAGAGCAGCAACCTCATTATTTATAAGAGAAATAGCTCCTGCGATATTAGATACTCATTTTTCAAATAAAGAGAAAAAAGCAGTTATAGAATTTATCAATGCCAATGATCATTTCTTCTTAAATCTTTCAATGCCAGCAGCAAAATCAGCAACACTGGCAGCAGAAGGAATAAAGGGGAGTACTGTAGTTACAGTAATGGCAAGAAATGGAACGGATTTTGGTATTAGAGTAGCAGGATTACCAGGCAAATGGTTTGTTGGTACTGCTCAGGAAGTTGAAGGTTTATACTTCCCAGGATTTACAAAGGAAGATGCAAATCCTGATATTGGAGATAGTACAATTACAGAAACTGGTGGATTTGGCGGCTTTGCAATGGCTGGAGCCCCAGCAATAGTAAAATTTGTTGGTGGGACGGTTCAGGAAGCTATTGATACAACCTTAAAGATGTATGAAATAACAGATGCAGAAAATAATACATATAAAATACCATTCTTAAACTTCAGAGGAACTCCTACAGGGTTAGATATAAAGAAAGTTGTTGAGAAAGGTATATTACCAAGAATAAATACTGGTATAGCTCATAAAGATCCAGGCATAGGTCAAGTTGGGGCAGGATTGACCTATCCGCCTATGAACATATTTATAGATGCATTAGAAGCATTTGTAAAAGAATACTCAGACTAAGGGGGGATTATTGTGGCAGGTATTAAAGTGTATGATTTAACTCAAAAGATAGGCATTACAACACCACCATGGCCAGGTTACGAGCCAATGAAATTATGGTATTTCAAAAGGATGATGCTTCAAAAAGTTAATGGTCAAATAGTACAAACAAGTATGCATAATGGAACTCATCTTGATGGACAAAGACATTTTATGACAGGTGGAAGAGATATAGCTTCATTGCCATTAGACGGTTATTTATTCCATGAAGGTGTAATATTAGATATTTCCAAAGAAGTTGGAGATTTTGATATCTATACACCTGAAACATTATTAAAAGTAGCAAAAGAAAATGATCTTGAAATCAAAAAAGGTGATATTATAATTATTAACACAGGATATCACAAATATGCATGGGATCAACCAGAAGCAAATGAAAATAAATATTATTATTTCCATCCAGGACCTGATCAAAGATTTGCGGATTGGTTAAAAGAAATGGAAATTAAATGGGTTGGCGTAGACTGTGGTTCTGCTGACCATCCAATGAATACTATATTAAGAGAATACAGACCTGAATTTGCTGCTATGGCAGATAAGCATTTTAGAGAAAAATATGGAAAACCTCTTGATGAATATTTTGATGATAAAACTTATCAATTAATGCATATTGATTTATTCCCACATTTGATTTTACATGCAGAAAATCTTGGTGGAGAAATAGATAAAGTATTAAACAGAAGAATGTACATTGGTATATTCCCGTGGAGATTAGTTGATGGGGAATCAAGTATCGCTCGTGTAGCTGCATTTGAAATAGAATAATATAAAACGAATAAAAAAAGTAATGGAGGGGAAAGATTATGTGGAAAGAAATACCGGAAAAAGTATCACAGGAAAAAATAACATTTGACGTTAGGGAATTAGAACCATTATTATCAGGTCCATCATTAAAATTAGAACCATACAAACCAGAAATGGCTAAATTAAAAGACGGTAGTTATTTATATATCAGACCATTAGAAAAAGAAGAAGTTCCTAAATTATTGCCATTCATAAAGAAATTATTGGATGTTGATCATGATTTTTATGATATTGTTGGTGTAAGAGTTTATGGAGAATTATTAGGTTGGTATAGAAATAGATTAAAAGATCCATATTTTATGATAGGAACAATTAATGGGAAATTAGCAGGCTTTGCAAATGCAAGAGTTATGAATAATGGAATTCATATTAGTCTTCATTCAATGGCTTTTGTTAGAGGATTAAGAGTTGGAGCTATTATGTATTATGCCAAAGCAAAATATGCATTTGAAAAATTAGGTGCAAAAGAATGGTGGGCAACATATGAAAGTTATAATGGATTTAAGAGATGGGGACTCGGAATGGCACAACCATCATATCCATGGCCAGATGTACAACATGAACTTGGCGGAGCTAAAGTATATTATGTAACAAAGGAATATTGGGATCTTTCAATAAAAGAATACTTAGAACAATTGGTAAAAACAGAATTAGTAGAACCTACACCAGAAGTTGTTGAAGCAAATAAAGAATTGATAATTCCAGACAGTCCCGTCGTTTAAATAAAATGGCAGGCCATTGGCCTGCCTATTTTTTTATATTTATAAAATAAATTGCTCCAATTGTGTATTATAGGGCTTAATTTCATTATGGGATTAAGTTTTTTTAACTCATAACAATAATCTTTTTAATATTTCCCTATATTCTTCATTAATATAAATCTTACCTTTTTCTCCAAATAATATTCTTTCTTTTTTAGAAGGTGAATTACGTGATATGGCACTTGTAAAGGCAGAAACAGAACGTGTATCTTTTAACTGTAAATCTTTCATTATTTCATCTTTAGAACTTTTCCCTTTTTTTACCATATATTTCAAAAATTCTCTTGTAGAGTCAGTTAATGAATTTATCAACCCCTTTAACTCTTCTTCAGACCATTTTTCGTCTGTTATTTTAGATGTTCCTATTAACTCTTTAAAAACCCTAATTCTTTTAGCAATATCATTTGATAATATTCCAAAAAGATATTCTGTTGGTAAATTTCCATAATCCAATAATTCAATTAACTCTATTAAAAGAGGTTCAGTTTTTAATATACCTTTATTTAATTCCAGTATATCAAAATTTATTTTTTCATTACCGTAAATCAAAATTTTCTTTTCAAAATCAACTGAGATACGTAAACGGTTAAATAATGATATAATAAATAAGGAAAGGAATTTATTATCAATTTCTTCGGGAAATGTTTCGGATTTTAAGAAATCCAGTATTTCATAAAAATCACTTTTTGAATTCAATTTGTCAAAAATTTCTACTTTTAACTTTTCTTCTTCGTTCATTATATTATTTCCAAGAAAAGAATATAATGTTTTGAGTATTTCTTTGTACAAATTTATCACCTCGTTATAAATGTATGTTATTATATATATTATATCAAAAAAGGAGCGATTTTATGCAAAAAAAAGTAACTGTAAACGATAAAAATTATTATAAAAGATTGGATAAGTTTTTAAGAAATAATTTTAGTAATTTGAAATTAGGATTTATATATAAACTCATTAGAAAAGGTTTTGTATATGTAAATAGTAAAAGGGTAAAAAAGCAGGATTATGAGTTGAATATAGGAGATATCATTGAGATAAAGTACAAAGGGCCACTTGAAGAAAGAAAAAAAGAAGAGAAAATATTACCAAGGCCACTTGATTTTGAAATTATTTTTGAAGATAAAAATATTATTGCAATTAATAAACCAGCAGGTGTTTCTGTTCATCCGGGGAAAAATGAAGAAAAGGTTACTATTATAGAGGGGGTATTATATTATTCGAAAGGTGAATTCGAACCACATCTTGTTCATAGATTGGACAAACATACTTCCGGGGTTTTAGTGATTGCTAAAAATAAACGGGTTGCAAGGGAATTAACAGATATTATAAAAGGTAGAGATATAACAAAAAAGTATTATGCACTGGTTTTAGGGAAATTAAAGGGGAAAAATAATAAATTAGAAAGTGTATTTGAAGATAAAAAAGCCTTGTTGTTTTATGATGTTGTTGATAATTACAAAATAGAAAATACAGATTTATCCTTTGTGGATGTTGAAATAAAAACAGGAAGGAAACATCAAATAAGAAAACAATTTGCAGAAATAAAAAGTCCTGTTGCAGGAGATAATAAATATGGTAATTTTGAAATAAATAAAAAGTTGAAAAGATTAATTGGATTGAAACGATATTTTTTACATTCATACTTTCTTGAATTTATATATAAAAATAAGCGTTATACATTAATTTCTAATTTAACACCTGATTTAAAAAAGGTTTTAGATAGATTAGATTTTTAAATATATTGAGGAAGTGATTTTTTTGAAAAAACATAAAAGATTATTTTATATTTTGATTATAGTATATGCAGTGTTCTTATTTGTTTATATAACTTTTAATGATATAAAATTTTTAAAAAATGGTTATCATATTATTGATAATAAAAAACTTGAAAAACATTCTATTATTGTAGAAAATAAAAAAATTGATTATTATAAATATCAAAACTTTGTAATTATAAGTGAAAATTCGACTAATTTAAGTTTGAATGATTTTAAAGAATTTATAATGAATTTTGATAATATAATAATTGCCGAATTTTCCGATTTTGGTTTTTTATTTGATAAATACAAGATTTATCTAAATAATTCAGAATTGCGAAAAATCAGATATGCACATTATATAAAGCCAAAAGAGATGGATAAATACAATATTAGTCAAATCACCCAGCGTTTCTGGCGTGCATTTAATGAAAGAAGAATAAATGTATTTTATATACCATCGCATAAAAAAAGGAATGAAATAATAAAATCTATAAACAATAAGCTGAAAAATATAGATAAAAATATTCCTCCTTTATTTAATACCAATAGATGGCTCAATTATCTTACACTGTCAATAATTTCTATATACTTATTGTTTTTAAGCCCAATATTATCTATAAGTTATATAGTTGCATATATATTTTTTACTTCGTGGTCCTATGTTTTTTTAGCTATAGTGTTTTCATTTATTATATGGATAAAGTGGAAAAATAAATATTTTAGTATTAAAAATGTATTCAATTTATTATTATTAACTATAATATTTGGAATATTGATATATGGAACAGGATATACCTACTTACTTGTTTACAAAATTTCTGTAATAAGAGGGGTAAAATTATTGCTCATAACTCTACCAATAACTTTATTCATAGTTCAATTACAAAATTTTAAATTGAATAAAAAAGATATAATTTTTTCATCAATAGTATTGATATCAATATATTTTTATTATATATTGAGAAGTGGAAATTTTGGATTTGCAACAATGTTTGAAAGAAATTTAAGAGATATGCTTGAGAAACTATTAATTGCCAGACCACGATTTAAAGAATTATTTTCATATATCTTTATTTTTTCAAATCCACCTACCAGATTTTTTAAAATATTCTGGAATATTGGGCAATCAATATTATTTATATCTGTCTTAGATACTTTTTTACATTTTCAAACACCATTATATTTAGGAGTTTTAAGAACTTTAAATGCATTTATAATAACTTTATTCTTATATAAAATGTTAAAGAAAATTCTATTTAAAAGAAAAAATAGTAATAATTAATAAAGCTTTATATGAAAAACGTTATTAAGTTAAACTATTTAAGAATAAATAAAAACAGGCCTTTTTGGCCTGTTTTTATTTATTCTTATTAATAATTTTTCATTTCTTTTAATATTTCAATTAAAAATTCCCAGACTCTTTTTACTGAAGATATGCTCATTTTTTCCTGTGGTGTGTGAACATCATAGAGATTAGGTCCAAAAGAAATCATATCAACATCTTTCAATTTTCCTGATAAAATACCACATTCTAATCCTGCGTGAATAGCTGCTATTTCTGGTTCTTTACCATACATATCTTTATATACTTTTTTCATCAATTCTCTTATTTTTGAATCTGGTTTATATTCCCATGCGGGATATGGAGCATTTGTTGTTATAGTTGCTCCAGTTAAATTTGCGATAATCTCTGATTTATTATGGATTAGATCTCTTAATGTTTCTACAGAACTTCTTGTTGCTGAAGTGAATTCTATTTTATTGTTATATGTTTTTACGATACCAAGATTACTGGAACTCTCTACCAGACCTTCGATAGCTTTGCTCATTGTTTGAACTCCATCATGAACTAACATCAAAATATATATTGCTTTTTCAAAAGATTTTTTTGTTAATACACTTTTTGGATTTTCCATTTTCTCAATTGAAACTGTTACACCTGGATCTGAATCGCTTAATTCATTTTTAAAGATTTTGTTCCAATATTCAATAATTTCTTTAGCTTTCTCCATATTATCAATAATCAAATCTGCTGTTGCTTCTCTTGGAATAGCATTACTTTTATCTCCACCATTTATTGAAGCACATTCAACTTTTATTTTTTTATTTAAATCATACAACACCCTTCCTAATAATTTGTTAGCATTACCTCTTTGTTTTATAATTTCCATACCTGAATGGCCACCCTGTAATCCTGAAATTACTAATCTTAAACTATGTTTGTTCTTTGGTTCTATAAATTCAACGGGTAATGTTATAATATCTCTTAAACCGCCAGCACAACTTACATAAAATATTCCTTCTTCTTCTGAATCAATATTTAATAACACTTTTCCTTTTAATAATGAAGGATCCAATTCATTTGCTCCAGTCATTCCTGTTTCTTCTTCTGTCGTGAATAATGCTTCTATTTCTGGATGTTCAATATCTTTTGAATCTAATATGGCTAAAGCATAAGCTACTGCAATACCATTATCTGCACCTAATGTTGTATTAGTTGCTTTTATATAATCTCCGTCTATCTGTAATTTTATAGGATCCTTTGAAAAATCATGTTTTGAATCAGATGTTTTTTCACAAACCATATCAATATGCCCCTGAAGAATAACCCCTGGAGCATTTTCATAACCTTTAGTTGCTGGTTTTCTTATAATTACATTTAATGCTTTGTCTTGAATGTATTCTAAATTTTTTTCTTTAGCAAAATTTACAAGATAATCGCTAATAGCTCTTTCATTTCCTGAACATCTTGGTATTTTACTTATTTCTTCAAAATAATAAAACACCTTTTCAGGCTTTAGCCCTTTTAATATTCTCATTTAATTTCCTCCTTAACTTAGTTTGTTTTGCGAATATTATTTAATAATATTATATCATATATATCAAAAATTTTATTAAAATTCTATACCGATATTTATCCATATAAAAGCTAAACCCCATTCTGGGTATGTAATTGTTAAAGTATCATTTTTTTCTGATGCATTTCTATTTTTATATAAAAATAGAAAAATATCAATAACAGGGTATTCAATAAATATGTTTTTAAAAGTATTTCTTAATCTGAAAAATTATATCATATTTATGATATAATTTCGTTAAGGAGCGTGATATTAATGAAAATCATATCTTGGAATGTAAATGGTATAAGAGCAGCTATAAAGAAAGGTTTTATAGATTTTCTGGATTCTGAAGATCCTGATATTTTATGTGTTCAAGAAACAAAAGCAAGGGAAGAACAATTAACAAAAAAATTTTTAAATTATGGTTCATGGAAAAAGTATTTTGTTTCAGCGGAAAAAAAAGGGTATAGTGGTGTTGCTACTTTTACAAAAATAGAGCCAAAAAATATTTTAAAAGGTTTTGGGATTGAAAAATTTGATTCTGAAGGAAGAACATTAATTACTGAATATGAAAACTTTTCGCTTTTTAATATATATTTTCCCAACGGTAAAGCAAGACATGAAAGATTGGAATATAAAATGGATTTTTACTATTATTTATTGGAATTTTTAGAAGATTATAAAAAGAAACAACCTAATATTATTATTTGTGGTGATGTAAATACTGCACATAAAGAAATAGATCTTGCAAGACCAAAGGAAAATGAAAATGTATCTGGATTTTTGCTTATAGAAAGAGAATGGATTGATAAACTTTTAAATAGTGGTTTTATAGATACATTTAGAATGTTTAATCAAGAGCCAAATAATTATACATGGTGGGATTATAAAACTAGAGCAAGAGAAAGGAATGTTGGATGGAGAATAGATTATTTCTTTATAAGTACTCCTTTGGAAAATAAAATTAAAGATGCTTTTATTCTTTCAGATGTAATGGGATCAGACCACTGCCCTATTGGAATTAAAATTGATATTTGATTTAAAACAAAAGCCCTCCATTCGGAAGGCTTTTATTATATTTTAAATATTTCCATTAATTTCTCATCTAAAGTAGCGCTAATAATATTGTTTTTTATTAATATGTCATAAAATTTATACACTTTATCTTCAAGTTCTTTTCCAAATATATATTTAAATGTTACTCTTTCAATAAATTTCTCCACGTTTTTTATTGGTGCCCTCATCATATCAAATGAAAGTTTTGCTGCTTCTTTCTTATTGCTATTAACCCATTCTATTGCAGCTTTTAATTCTTCTAAGACAATCTTTACAATTTCTGGATATTCTCTAACTAATTCTCCTTTAAATACAACCCCTGCATTTGGTAATAATCCAAATCCTTCGTTTATTTCATTCCATATTTTACCATATGATAGTTCTGAATAAGTTATATTGCTTTCTTCTAATGCTTTTATCACAAATCCTGCTTCTGGTTCTCTTAATAAGACTGTATCTACTTTACCAGATAGAAAATCCATCATTATTTGTTTAGGTCTACCAAATGGATTTCCATAAGTAAATTCAAAATCTTTTATATTGAGACCCTTTGCCTCTATTAAATATCTGGTTATTTTAGCTGGTGGTGCATCTTCAAAAAGTGGTATATGTATTTTTCTTCCTTTTAAATCCTCAAGAGATTTTGCTATATAACCTCTTGTTAATATCGTAAAGTTATCCCAAACAAAAACAACAGGCATTTTCACATCCATATCTTTCAATTTTGAAGCAGTTATTAATGCTGAAAAGCTTATATCTGCTTTTTTATTTATTATCCATCCAAGATGCTTTTCTGTTTCTTCCCATATTTTTAACTCTTTTATATTTACAACTTGTTTTAATTTTTTTGATTGTAATAATCTCATGATTATAGGATATCCTACAGGAGTTGCAGATTGTATTGTTACTGTTGGTTTATCAGAATAGTTATAATTATTAATATCATTTTCAATTCTGCGTGTGAAATATACTTGTACTTCATATGGGTTAATTTCTTTAACTTCAGCATCAAATCCCATTCCATCTAGCATATTTATTAAAGGGGTTGGAACAAAAGTTTGAACTAATATAAAACCTTCACCTGGATCTAATGAATAAGCTTTTTTTATAATTATATCAAATGGATCCTGTTGCATCTTTCTTACATCAAGAATTTCATAATCTTTATTGTTTTTCAATTTTAAAGGTTTATTATAGACAGAAATTCTTGTTTTATATGGATTAATTTTATTTAGATTATATAGGAATTTATGAGATTCTATTACTTTTATTATTGGTTCAGGGTCTATTTCTCCCTCAAAAACTAATGATTTTCCAGGTTTTAAATTTTCTATTTGATTAACGATTAAAGTTAAAGTTTCAACCTCATGTTTTTGAATTTTCATAATCGTTTCAGGTTCTTCCCATGCGATTTCGGTGCTGTTGTATTTAGGTTTTGTGTCTTTTATACATTCGGGAAATAATGTATATAATTCTTTTTCTAATCCTAATTCTTTATTTATAGCATGTAATATCTCGCATAAAGAAACGCCTGCCATTTTAGCAGCATTTTTGAATGTAGCATATTTTGCAATGGTATTCCACATTACAGGATTTTGCATTGTCTTAAATTTTGGTGATATTTTTAATAAAACCTTTTTTAAATGTGGATATTTTTCTAATGTTTCCCTGATTTTTGAATCTCCAGTAATTGGTTCACTTTTTTTTGAAAAGATAGCTTTAGTTGGACAAATATCCATTGCTCTCTGACTATTGCTTAATTCTGTTTTATTTTCAGGTTGTTTAAAAACTATAGCTTTCCCATTTTCTATTTTAAAATTTTCTGGAGCAGTTCTCACACATGCCTTGCAAGCTATACATTTTTCTTTTTCAACATTAAATTTCTCCATATAAATTCCACTCCTTTATATCAATATATCAAATTAATTCGGATAATTTTTATCTAATTATATTATATACTATTTGTATATATTTTTCTGTAACTTAGATTACGATTTTATCTTTTGCCTTTTTAAAGAATTTATTTCAGAGATTAAAAGAAACACAAAGAAGAAATTCATTGCATGAAAAATTATTTGTACAAAATTAAGTATTATAAATTACAAACAAAAAGCGTCTACGAAATTGTAGACGCTTTTTGTTTTGAGTTTTTATTAACCGAAAAATTTTGAAAATTATAATCTTTTATAGGCAGAATATGTCCTGTATTCTTTTAATTCCATATAGTATATGCCATAAGAATTGGGGGGTATTTTTCCTTTTACACTGCCCATAGCAATGTATAATCTATTGCTGCTAAAATGATCTTTCATGTGCATGGCATCCAGTAGCAAGGATTCGTTAAAATATAAATGTATATCTTTTTCTTTATCCGTTGGATTAATTATTATCAATTTGGCATCTTTTATATTTTTATATTTTCTATAATAAGCAAGTATATCATTATCATTGGAAATAACTTCATAATAATTTCCCTTTTTTAAAGCGTCAGAATTTTTAAATAACTTTATAAGTTTTTTATAAAATTTTAGAACTTCATTTTGATTATCAACCTTTTCCCATTCCATAACTCCACGGCAAAATGGATCGTTATCTCCAGTCATTCCAATTTCTTCGCCATAATATATTAAAGGGCTACCAGGTAATGTAAATTGCATAATTACAGCCATTTTCCAATTGTTTCCAAATATATTTTTAATTCTTGCTGAATCATGAGAAGAGAGCATATTCCACGATTTCAGGATTTTCAAACCACTATCCATTATAACTTTATTTAAAATTTCAGATGTGGTTTTTCCGCTTAAATTTCCTGTTAAATAGTTTATAATAATATCTGTATAGTAATAATTCATAATACCATCCATTATCTCTATCCAATCTTTAGGATATGCCCATACTTCGCCAATAATCTCGTGATTACCAGATAATTTTATATGTTTTACTATATCTTTTAAAATATTGAATCCAAGGTCATAAGCACAATCAAGGCGCCAATGATCAACTCCTAATTTCATCCATTTTTTCATCACAGAATTCTCATCCTGCCATAATATTTTTTGTAACTGTGGATTTTCCAGATTTAATTCTACCAGTGATGAATGATCGCGCCAGAAAGTATAATATCCATTTTCTTTTCTAAAATAATCCTTTTCCTTTTTTCCTTCTAGAGCTTTTTTAAACCAGATACTTTTGTCGCTCATATGATTTAAAGCAATGTCAAGATATAACTCTATATTTTCTTTATGAAGAGAATTTATTAAATTTTTAAGATCATTTTCATCACCCAAAACTGGGTCTATTTTAAAATAATCTATTGCATCATATCTGTGGTTACTATTAGCTGCAAAAATAGGCGTGAGATATATAAAATCGATTCCCAAATCTTTAAAATAATCTATTTTTTTCTCAATGCCTTTTAAGTCGCCACCATATAATCTTTTTCCTGCTTTTTCATCATTTATAATAGGAGTTTTCCATGGTGTGTTTCCTCTGTTATAATAAGAGTAAAACCTATCAGGAAATATTTGATAACCAATTTTAGCTTCCATAATTCACCTCAATCTATTTTTATTTCGATGAAAATCAAAAATATTTTATCATAAATAAGAATTTTTTTCAATAATCAAAAATAAATAAAAACAATAACGAATTTTAGGGGGGGTTATATGAATATTAGAAAGGCTAAAGAAAATGATAAAAAGGATTTAGTTGAAGTAACAAGGTATTCCTGGGATGATGATTATATACCAGAAGTTTTCGATGACTGGGTAAAAGAAAAAAATGGGAATTTTTATGTGATTGAGGAAAAAAATAAAGTAATCGGGTGTGGAAGGATGAAAGAAATAAAGCCGGGTATCTTCTGGCTTGAAGGGTTACGTGTTCATAAAAATTTTAGAAACAAAGGTTATGCTAGAAAATTGACAGAATTTTTTCTTAAATTAGCAGGTGAAAAAGGGTATAAAAAAGTAATGTTTTCAACTTATTTTGAAAATGTCGAAAGCAGACATATAATGGAAAATTATGGATTTGTTGTTTTTTCGAAATATAAATGGCTGTATTTCAATGAGAAAAAATATAATGAATTATCAGATGAAAATTTTAAAATTGCTGAAGATTTTGAAAAAATAAAAAATTATATATTTAATTCTATTGAATACAAATATTTTAATTATATTTCATTTGCCTGGACATTTATAGAATTTGATGTAGAACTATTAAAATATATTTTTGATAGGAAAGAAATATTTATAAAAGAAAGCGAAGGGGAAATTGAAACCTTAGTTATTTTAAGCGAATATCTGCAAAAAAATAACACATTATCAATATCTTTTATTTCGGGAGATATTGAAACAGCATTGGATTTTTCAATATATCAATATTTAAAAAAAGAAAAATCATATCTTAATATTATGATTCCAGAAGAGCTGCATATTAAAAATAAATTCTTAAATAAGGGGTTTTTAGAAGAAGATAATGAAAAAACAAATGTTCTGTTGTATGTTCTTGAATAAAGACGGTTTGACGCATTTAAATGGATTTATAAACAAAAAAGGTTATAAATCTTTTTAAAACGAGTTATTAAAAAAAGGATAAAATAAGGTAAAATTTAAAGTAGAATTTATATTACGTAAATCTTTTTTGGAGGGATACAATGAAAATTGTAGGAAAAATTGCACAAAGAATAGAAGCGAAAGAAAAGGCGTATGGTGAATCATTGTATACACCGGATTTATATTTTGATAGAATGCTGTATGCTGGTGTGGTTTATTCAAATATTCCACATGGAATATTAAAAAGCATAGATATTACTGAAGCTGAAAAGGTTCCAGGAGTTGTTAAAATAGCGACATATAAAGATGTACCTGGAACAAATAAATTTGGTGTTATTACAAAAGATATGAGATTTTTAATACCAATTGGTGAAAAAATCAGATTTGAGCATGATTCAATAGCATTAATAGCAGGAGAAACAAAAGAAGCTGTTGAAGAAGCTATTGAAAAAATACATTTTGAAGTTGAAGAACTTCCTGGAGTGTTTACAATTGAAGATGCCATTAAAGATGAAATAAAAGTAAATAATGAAAAAACAAATATAGCATTTCATAAAAAAATCAGAAGAGGAAATGTTGATGAAGTTTTTAGAAATGCTGACTTAGTAATAGAAAAAGAATTTGAAACAGATTACCAGGAGCAGGCGTATCTGGAAACACAGGGAGTTGTAGCATATTATAATGGAGATGTAATGAAGATTTATGCATCAATGCAATGTCCGTTTTATGTTCAGGAAGATGTTTCTGAAATATTAAATATTTCGTTTAATAAAGTGGATGTTATTCAAATGGAAACAGGTGGGGGATTTGGTGGAAAGGAAGATGTTCCTTCATATATTGCATCAAAAGCTGCTTTACTCTCTTATTTAACAAGAAGACCAGTAAAACTGATATATGAAAGAGAACACGATATAAAAGAAACAAGTAAAAGACATCCATCAAAATCATACTATAAAGCAGCTTTTAAAAAAGATGGAACATTAATAGGGCTAAAAAGCAAAACATACCTTGATATGGGAGCTTATTCTACATTATCTCCTATCGTTATGTATAGGACATTAACTCATTCAGCGGGGGCATATAAAGTTCCAAATGTATATGTGGATGTTTATGGAGTATATACAAATAAGGTTCCATGTGGAGCTTTTAGAGGATTTGGTTCTCCTCAGGTGTTATTTGCTATTGAATCTATAATGGATGAGGCTGCAGAAAAATTAAATATAGATCCATGGGATATACGATATAAAAATGCTCTTGAAGTTGGTGATGAAACATCTACCGGTCACAAATTGGAATATTCTGTAGGAGCGAAAAAAACCCTTGAGAATATTAAAAGATTGTCTAATTATGATAATTTAAAAAAAGAAATAAAAGAATTTAATAAAAGTAATAAATTGAAAAAGCGTGGGTTAGGTTGGTCTCATATTATATATGGCGTAAGTTTAGGAGCTGGAGGACAGCATCTTGATGCTTCAAATTCAGAAGTTCATGTTTTTCCTGATGGAACTATAAACATAATGTTTGGTGGTACAGAAATTGGTCAAGGAGCTAAAACAGCAATTTCAATGATTGTTTCGGAGGTTTTAGGGCAAAAACTTGAAAAAATAAATGTATTGCAAACAGACACGTTTATAGTACAGGATAGTGGCCCTACAGTGGCTTCAAGAACAACGGTATTTAGCGGAAATGCAGCAAAAGATGCAGCCGAAAAAATAAAAAGGAATATAATAGAATTTTTATGTAAAAAATTTGATGTTGAAGAAAAAGATATAAAAATAAATTTAGGAATATATAAAATAAAAGATAAAGAATATTCATTTGAAGAGATAGCAAAAATGGCGAATGACGCGAATGTAAAATTAAATGAATCGGGTTGGTTTAAATCTCCGAAATTAAATTTTGATATGGAAAATGGTATAGGGGAAGCATATGTAACTTATACATATTCCACACAACTTTCATTGGTAGAAGTGGATATGTTAACTGGAAAAGTCGAAGTTATAAAAATGTGGATATCTCATGATATTGGTAAGGCAATAAATTACGATGGAGTAATAGGGCAGATTCAAGGTGGTGCCGTTCAGGGTATGGGACATGCAATAATGGAAGAAATAAAACAGGTTAACGGAAAAATTATTACATCAAATTTTAATAATTACGTTATTCCTACTATAAAAGATATTCCAGAGATTATACCTGATATAGTGGAAGAAGAGTTTCCATATGGACCATTTGGTGCAAAAGGGATTGGAGAACCTTCATTGATGAGTGCTCCACCATCAATAGCAAATGCGGTTTCAAATGCCATAAAAAGAAGAATTTCAAGAATACCAATAACTATGGAAAATGTAATATCTTTGATAAATGAAAAATAATACTAAAAGACAGAACAAGGGGGTAGTTATAGAATGAAAAGAGTGCCGATCGTGGGTCCAACATACGAAGAAATGTTACATCCAGAAAAAATTGATCCAGAAATCAGAAAAAGAGCTATAGAAATGAAAAAAAAGGATCCACTTCATCCAATTAATTTATTTAATATATCTTGGAAGGATGAAAATAATGAGATAAGGTATTTTGTTATGCCAAAAGAATTAACAGGTGTTGATGCAAATATTATAGTTTTATATGCCAAGGATTTTCCATCAGGAAGTCATAAAGTTGGAGCAACATATTCGGTATTAATGGAAAAAACAATAACTCATGAAGTAGATGCCTCAATTCATAAATTGGTATGGCCTTCAACGGGAAATTACGGTATAGGCGGAGCTTTTGTCAGTTCAAGAATGAATTATGATTCCTTGGTAATTTTACCGGAAGAAATGAGTCAAGAAAGATTTGACATAATTCGAAAATATGGTTCTGATGTTATAGCAACTCCCGGATGCGAATCAAATGTTAAAGAAATTTATGATAAAACAAAAGAACTGAAACAAAATGATCCTGAACATATAAGAGTATTAAACCAATTTGAAGAATTTGCGAATTATAGATTCCACTATTATGTTACTGGAAATACTATGATTGAAACAGTGAAAAGGTATCATATAGGAAATGAAAGAATTGCGGCGATTGTTTTAGGGGTTGGTTCTGCAGGAACAATTGCCAGTGGAGATAGAGTAAAACAGGAATTTCCAGAAGTTAAAATAGTGGCTATGGAACCGGTCCAATGTCCAACAATTGCTTTAAATGGATATGGAGGACATGATATTCAGGGAATTGGAGATAAACACGTTACATGGATACACAATGTTATGAATAACGATGCAGTTGTTTTAGTAGATGATGTTGATAGCAAAAAGATGTTACAGGTATTAACAGATGAAGAAGGAAAAAAATTCTTAAAAGAATTTGTGGATCCGGAAATGGTGGAATATATTTCAGATAAGTTTGGTATTTCAGGAGTTGCAAATGTTATTGGTGCTATAAAAATGGCTAAATTTTATAATCTAAAATCCGATGACAATATATTTGTTGTTGCTACTGATAATATTGCCAGATACCATTCTGTAATGGAACAAATGACAGAAACGTATGGTAAATTAGAAAGAGCAGAAGCAAAATCAAGGGTTGAAAGAATATTCTTATATCAGGAAACATCCGGGATATTCGAAGGTGATAAATATAATAGAGAAAGATGGCATAATTTGAAATATTATACATGGATTGAACAGCAGGGAAAAACAATAGAAGAATTAGATGCACAGAAAGAACAAAAATACTGGGAAGAACATCAAAAAAAGGTTCATGAAATTAACAAATTACTGGAACAATATAGAGAGGAACATAAAGCAACTTTAAGGAAGGTGTGGCTTGAAAAATGAAGAAATTATTTAAAAATATATCATATCTTGCAACCTTCGATAATGAAAATACAGAATTGAAAAATGCATACATTTATATTGAAGATAACGTTATAAAGGATATAGGAACTGGTAATCCTGATATGACAGCAGATGAAATTATAAATTGTAAAGATATGCTTATAATGCCAGGATTTGTAAATACTCATCACCATTTATATCAGTCTTTAACAAGAAATGTTAAAGGAGCTCAAAATGCAAAATTATTTGATTGGCTTGTATTCTTATATGAACGATGGAAAAATATTGATAGAGAAGGGTTTTATATAAGTTCAATTATAGCAAATTATGAAATGATGAAGACGGGAGTTACAACTACTACGGACCATTTATACTTATATCCATATGGTTTAAATGAGGCAATAGATGCAGAAATAGAAGGAGCCATAAGAACAGGAATTCGTTTTCACCCAACTCGTGGAAGTATGTCAATGAGCAAAAAAGATGGAGGTTTACCACCTGATAGTGTTGTGCAAACAGAAAAGGAAATAATAAAAGAGAGTATAAGAGTAATTGAAAAATATCATAATCCAGAAAAATATTCTATGTTGAGAATAGCATTGGCACCGTGTTCTCCTTTTTCTGTTACAGCAGATTTGATGAAAGAAACTGTTAAACTTGCAGAAGAATATGATGTATTAATGCATACGCATGTTGCAGAAACACTTGATGAAGAAGAGTATTGTATGGAAAAGTTTGGAAAGAGACCGGTAGATTATATGGAAGAATTAGGTTGGTTAAACCCTCGTGCATGGTTTGCTCATCTTGTATGGTTAAATGAATCAGATATAGAAAAGTTATCACAAAATGATGTTGGTATGGCACATTGTCCATCTTCAAATATGAGGCTTGGTTCTGGAATTGCTCCAGTTATAAATATGAAAGATAAAATGCGAATAGGAATAGCAGTAGATGGAAGTGCAAGTAATGATACAAATAATATGATTGCAGAAATTAGGAATGCTCTGTTATTACAAAGGGTAAAATATGGTGCAGATGCATTAACAGTGAGAGAAGCATTGAGATTAGGAACTGTTGGTGGAGCAAGAGTATTAAGAATGGATGATTATATAGGAAGTCTAGAAATCGGTAAAGCGGCGGATTTTATAGGATTCAATTTAAATAGATTGGAATTTGCAGGTGGCCTTGATGATCCGTTGGGAGCTGTTTTAATGTGTGATGGAAAACAGGTTGATTTAAATGTTATAAATGGAGAAATAAGAATAAAAGATGGAAAAATTTTAGATGAAGAATTGCCGAAATTAATAGAAAGACATAATGAAATATCAAAAAAAGTTATAAATAGTTTATAGAAAAGATGCGGCATATGCCGCATCTTTTCTAAGATTTCTGTTAGGGGGGATAAAATGTTTGATATTTTAATCAAAAATGCAAAATTAAGGAATTATAAAAAGTTAAAGGACATTGGCATAAAAGATGGTTGTATTATTAAAATTTCAGATAAACTAACTACAAAATCAAGAAGAATCATAGATGCTCAAGGGAATTTAGTAACGGAGTCTTTTGTTAACCCACATTTGCATTTGTGTAAAGTATATACATTAATGCAAATGAATGAAAAAGCATTGAAAGATTATCATGGTGAAAATATGGGTAAAGCAATGTCTGCTATAGAATTAGCTGCAAAAATAAAAGAAAATTATAATGAAAAATGGATAATACCAAATGTAAGAAGAGCTATTAAGTTAGCAATAGAAAATGGAGTAATGCACATCAGAGCATTTGCAGATGTTGATAGTAAAGCAAAATTAGAAGGAGTTAAAGCTCTTTTAAAAGTAAAAGATGAATTTAAGGACGAAATTCATCTTGAAATAGTTGCATTTCCTCAGGATGGAATTGTAAAAGAACCTGAAGCATATAAATTAGTAGAAGAAGCAATAAAATTAGGTGCTGATATTGTTGGTGGAATACCTTGGATTGAATTGACTGAAAAAGATGAAAAAATACATATAGATAAAATGTTTGAAATTGCTAAAAAATATAATAAACAAGTGTCAATGCTGGTAGATGATGCAGGAGATCCGGGATTAAGAACACTTGAAATGCTTGCTATTAAAACAATAGAAGAATCATGGGAAGGAAAGGTATTAGCTCATCACGCAAGAGCAATGTCAATGTATCCAACACCATACCTAATTAAACTAATAAATTTACTAAAAAAGGCAAAAATAGGTTTAATAACTGATCCCCATACTGGGCCATTGCACGCAAGGGTAAAGGAAATGATTGAAGAAAAAGCTTTAATTGCACTTGGACAGGATGATATTTCAGATGCATATTATCCGTATGGAAGAAATAATATGCTTGAAGTAGGTTTTTTAGCTTCACATATATTATGGATGACAACAGAAAAAGAAATTAAAAAATTATATGATATGATAACTATAGATGCGGCAGAATGTATGGGAATACAAAAATTTAAATTAGATGTTGGGAATGAAGCAAATTTAGTTGTATTAAATGTAAATAACGAACTTGAAGCATTTAGAAATCATGAAAAACCTGAATATGTAATATTTAAAGGAAAAATTATAAATGTACTAAAGTAATGATTGTAGTAAAATTCACAAAAAATTAATCTTTTCGTTTTTTATTTTTACATAAAAGTGATTTAATATTGGTGAATTTGCACGTGTTTATAATATTCAGGGGGATGTTAATGATGAATGAAAAGATGAAAAATTTCCTGTTTGAAAAATACTTTGAAGATAATAATATGGGGATATTAATAGTAAAAGATAGAAAAGTAAAATATATTAATAAATCATATAAAATACTTGCCAGATTATTTGATACGGATATGGAAAAAACATCTCCTGTAGATATATATTTCAATTACGAGAAATATCTGGAAAAAAATACCCATTTGAGAAAATTAAAAGATTTATTTGATTCTATAACTATATTTCGTTTCTCGAAAACAGACATGACATTTACGCATGTTGAAGAATTTAATAGTAAATTTCTTGAATTTAAATTTAAGGGAGTAATTATAGATAATGAAAAATATTATATAATTACAGTTTTAGATGTAACCAATGAAATAAAACTACTTGATTATAAATATCTTGAAATATCAAAAAAAATAGGTGAATTGAGTTTTAGAGAACTATCAAAAGAAAATTTCAACAGTAAAATAATATATGAAAATATTCACCTTATTTTAAAAGAATATAATATAGTCAATGAGTTAGCGATTTCAATATTGAAGGGAGATAAAATATATATTGAATTTGGGATAATAGATGGAATTAATCTAACTGGGAAAAAATATTCAATAGCCGATAAATCTTTAACATCATATATTATTAATTACAATAAAAGGATATATATACCTAATTCTTTGAATTTTAAACTGCCATATGGGTATAAAATTTTTCATATAGGTTCAAAGCCAAAACCTTATAGCGTTTATGGTGTTCCTTTAAGAAATGAAAATGGAAAAGCATATGGAGCAATTTTGTATGAAAGACCTGAAGAATGTAAATTTAATAGTTTTGATTTTAAGTTTTTAGATGAGGTTACATATACGATTCAATCTGTAATAAGATTTAATAAATTATATAAAGAATTACATAATGAAAAAACAAAATATTATGAAATATCGATTCGAGATCATTTAACAAGAGCATATAATAGATCCTTTTTAGAAGAATATTTGAAGAAAATATATAATAGAAGTAAACGATACAAAGAGAGAGTGATTTTGAGTTTTATAGATATAGATAATTTTAAAAAAATAAATGATAAATATGGACATGATTATGGGGATATGTGCTTAACTGTATTTTCTGAGACGGTATTTTCTAATATTAGAGAATCAGATGTTTTTGCGAGATATGGTGGGGACGAATTTGTTATAGTTTTTCCGAATACAACATTTGAAAATTCAGAAAAAGTTATGAAAAGGATTAAACGAAAGTTAAAGAGAACGGAATTTCCAATAGATATATCCTTTGGTTTAACTGAAATTGATATAAATCTCTCATTAAAGGAAAATATGAAAAAAGTAGATGACCTAATGTATCAAATGAAAAAGATAAAAAACACCGGGACAAAATAAAATCCCGGTGTTTTTTTTACGACCTCAATTTTAAATTAATCCTCTTTAAATCTTTATCTATATCTAAGATTTCCACAGTTACTATTTGATTTATACCTAAAACTTCAGAAGGATGCCTTATAAACTTTTCTGAAATATTAGATTTATGTATTAATCCATTTTCTTTAATACCAAGATCAACAAAAGCTCCAAAATCTGTTATATTTGTAACTCTTCCTTGTAAAATCATTCCGATTTTTAAATCTTCCAATGTTAAAACATCTTCATACAATATTGGTTGAGGCAATTCATCTCTTAAATCTCTACCAGGTTTTTGTAATTCAGAAATTATATCCTTTAATGTATATTCACCTATTCCTAATTTTTCAGATAATTCTTGAATATTTATATTATTCAACTTTTCTCTTATTAAATTTAATTTTTCATTATCTAAAATATCTTCTTTTTTAAAACCTAAAAAATCTAATAATTCTTCAGTTTTCTTATAACTTTCTGGATGAATTCCGGTGATTTCTAAAGGGTTATTTCCATCAAATATTCTTAAAAAACCTGCAGCCTGTTCAAAGGATTTTGGGCCAAAGCCCTTTACTTTTAATAAATCTTTTCTTTCTTTAAATGGTCCATTTTCCTCACGAAATTTTACAATATTTTCTGCCAGTTTTGGAGTAATACCAGAAATATATTGTAATAGAGCAGAAGATGCAGTGTTTAAATTAATTCCAACGAGATTTACAACATGTTCAACAGTATTTTCAAGCTTTTCTTTTAATAATTTTTGATTCATATCATGTTGATATTGTCCTACTCCTAAAGATTTTGGGTCTATTTTTACAAATTCTGCTAAAGGATCTTGTATTCTTCTGCCAATACTAATAGCACCTCTTACAGTAACATCTAAATCTGGGAATTCTTTTACTGCTAATTTTGAAGCTGAGTATACTGAAGCACCTGATTCATCTGCAAATATGTATTTTAAATTTAAATTATGTTTTTTAACAGTATCAACTATAAACTTTTGTGTTTCTCTTGAAGCTGTGCCATTGCCAATAACAATAAGATTTAAATTGTACTTTTTAATTAATTCTAAAACAATTTTTTCGGCATTTTCAAAATCATTCTTTGGAGGAACTGGATATATAGTGTTATTTTCTAAAAATTTTCCAGATTCATCAAGAGCTACAACCTTACACCCTGTTCTATATCCAGGATCAATTGCTAATACTCGTTTATTCTTCAATGGAGGAGTAAGCAATAATTCCTTTAAATTTTTAGAAAATAATTCAATAGATTTTTCTTCTGCACGCTGAGTTAGAATATTTCTAACTTCATTTGAAATAGATGGAAACAACATATTTTTAAATCCATAATCTAACCCTTCTTTTATTATTTTGTTATTTTCTTCAAATTTTGTTAAATACTCTTTATATAATTTATTTATATACTTTTCATCAAGAGATAATTTTACAGTTAAAACTCCTTCTTTTTCTCCTCTGTTAATTGATAACACTCTATAATTTGGTATTTTATGTATTTCCTGCGAAAACTCATGATACATATCATATTTTGTTTTTTCTTCTAAGAATTTCTTTTTTTTATAACTTTCTATTTTTCCAAATTTCAGTAAATCATTTCTTAGGATTTTTCTTATTTTTTCATTATGTGCAAAGTATTGTCCTATTATATACATTACCCCTTCTAAAACTTCATCAAGTGTTTTAACCTTATCATTAATAAATGCATTGGCCTCTTTTTCTATATTTGTTATTTTTTGTAAAAAAATTTTTTGAACCAAAGGTTCCAAGCCATTTTCAATAGCTATATCTGCTTTTGTTTTTTTTCTTTTTTTATAAGGTAAATAAAGATCTTCTACCTCACTTAATTTTGTAGCATTCAGAATTTTGTTTTTTAACTCTTCAGTTAATTTCCCTTGTTCTTCTATTGACTTGATAATACTTTCTTTTCGTTTTTCTAATTCTGTTTGATATTGATATAACTCAGAAATTTTTCTAACTTCTTCTTCAGTAAGATTTCCAGTAGCCTCTTTTCTATATCTGCTTATGAAAGGTATAGTATTACCATTACTCAATAGTTCGATTGTATTTTTTACCTGCCAATCTTTAACGTTTAAGTCTTTTGAAATTATATTTATAATATTCATATTAAATCACCTCTAATATTTCTTCTAATGATAATAAAACAGGGATTATATCCCTGTTTTATTAATTGAAATTAATTTTCTTCTTTTTCCTCTTCTTCATTTTTTTGCTTTTCTTCAAAATTTTCAACTTCAACTATTTCAACTTTTTCTGCGATATGTTCGGCAACTTTTTTACTTAAAATATCCCACATTAAGTTTCCTAAGATTTCTGCATTTGAATATATAATTTCTTTAGCTTTATCATGTGGAAGCCTATACATGTGTGCGAATGAGTGTATTGCTTCATTTAATTCCTTCTCTTCAACTTTTATATTATTTTCTTCTGCAATTTTATTTATTATTGTCATTTCTTTTATGGATTTTAAAGCTTGTTCTTTTAATTCGTTTATGTATGCCTCTTCTCCGCCGTGTTTTTCTAATTCTTCTTCGTATTTTCCATTTTGTTTAATTCTTTCTAATGTTTTTTCAACAAAATCATCAATTGTTTCGTCTGATACATCAACTTCAACGTATTTGTGTAATTCAGCCAAGATGTAATTCTTTATATAATCATCTTTCCATACTTTAAATGAATCTGCTCCTTCTTTAGATAATTTTTCTTTTAATTCAAGTACAGAATTTATTTCAGCATCTAATGTTTTAGCAATATCATCAGTTAACTCAGGAACAATTCTTTTATATACTCCTTCAACGTTTATTTGATATAAATATTTTTTATCTTCAAATTCTCTGTTGATTTCAACATAATCTCCCTTTTTCTTTCCAATTAAATCTGTAACCATAGGTCTTTTATCTTCTTCGTATAACACATATTCACTTTCTTTATCTTTAAATAATTCTTTACCTTCTGCATTTAAAACTGTATATTTTACTTTAACAAGATCCCCGATCTCTGCTGGTTCAACTTTTTCTTCTAAAATAGGATTTTCTTCAAGTAAATCTTTTATTCTATCTTCTACAAATTTTTCAACAACTTCTTTTTCCGTTGGAACTTCAACTTTTATTTCTTCGAATTTTGTAGAAACAACTTCCGGGTGTTCGTGCATTAATACTTCAACTTCTGCTGAATCATTATCCAATGCAAATGATTCAATGTATGGACCAAACAAAACCTTTTCATCTTTAAACTCATCTTCAACCTTTTCTATTAATATTTCTCTAACCATTTCCACAAAATCTTCACCAAATTTTATTTTCATAACCTTTTTTGGGACTTTACCTTTTCTAAATCCATGAAATGTGTATCTTTGATTTAATTCTCTAACTATCTGGTTTTCAGCGTTGTCAATATCCTTTTTATCAAATTTTACCAAATATCTTTTTACATTTTTTTCTTCCGATATAATTTCCTTTTGCATTCTTAACACTCCTTTTTTAAAATTATTTCAATTAAAATTATTTCTATTTCATATTATACAAGGAATATATCTTAATACTGTTAAAATTAGGTCAAAATAGGATTTCGGGGACGTAATAACTTTTATAACTTTTCTTTCTATTAATCTTTTTTTTTTGAAAAAAATGTTGTATAATAAAAAGGGGATGGAGGTGGAATTTTGAACAAAAAAAGTATAAGGACTTTATTGTTTAACCGTTCATTTATTATTGTATTATTACTATCTTTAATAACGATTATAATTATTATATTTTCAGTAAACATTTTTTTTAAAAAAATATACAACTCGACAATAAAACAATCTGTAATATCTGTAAATGGATACTTTAATAGTAATTTGAAGTATCTGGATTATTATAGTGTTGAATATGAAAATATTGTTAAAAATTTTCTTGATGAAGTATATGTGATGTACTTTAATAAAAATTTTTCAGAAAAATATAACAAGTTAAAGAGTTCGTATATTAAAGATAAACAGTTTATTAAAGATATAAATTATTATATAATAAATAAGAATGGTGTGATTACAGAGACGGATTATCAAAAAGATTTAGGATTAGATATATCCAAAAGGGTACCAACTTTTTGGAAAAAATTAAATACAAAATTAAAGGAAAATGGAGAATATATAGAAAAGATATCATTTGAATTGAAAACAAATTTACCACGTATATATGGGTATAAAATTTTAAACGATGGAGAAATTTTTGAAGTGGGTATATTATTAAATGATAGAGCTGTTCCTAATTTCTTTAAAGAAATATCTTCTGTTAAATTTAATTTTATTGAGGGAATATATGTTTATAACATTTCATATATTCCGTTTTCATTTGAATCTCCTTTTTTAGATGATGAGGAAAAATTAATATTTGATGATATTGATTATTTTAATAATAGTTCAAATTATATTATAAGAGAAAAGTTTAATGGTGAAAAAGCGTTCGTTTATTTAAAGTGGGGACCTGATAAAGATTATACGTTAACTGCTTTGACAAAAATAGAGATTGATTTTTCTGAATTGATAAAAACAAAAAATTATATTATTTTTATATCTTTATTGGTAACGGCGATATTTTTATTTGTTTTTACGACATATCTGTATTATAATGCTAGAAAGGTAGAAAAACCCTTACAACAATTGATTCGTAATATTGAAAATGGAAAAATTGATGAAATAGAAACAGCTATTTTTGAAATAGATACATTGATAAAGTATTATTCCCATTTACTTTCAGGGCTGGTGAAAAAAGCTAATGAAGAGGAAGAAGAAATACTTAATTTAAAGAAAAAACTTGAAAACATTGAAAAGGAAAAGAATATGTTATATGATATAGCATTAAAAGATGAATTAACAAAATTATTTAATAAAAAAGGTGCGGAAAAAATTTTTCAAAGAGTAATAAGCAATAATGAGAGTTTTTGTGTAATTTATATAAATTTAGATAATTTTAAAAATGTGCAAAAAGCATTTGGTGAAAATATATCAAATGATTTGATAAAAGATTTTGTAGAAATAGTAAAGAAGACTATCAGAGACAGGGATTTTATATTTAGGCTCAGTGATGATGAATTTTTAATTCTGCTGAGATTTGTTAATATAGAAATATCTCAGAAAATATTAAAAAGATTAGTGGAATATGTAAAGAAATTTAATATAACTACAGATAAGGATTATAAGATATCAATGAGTTATGGATTATTGGAACATAATGGTCAGGATATTGAAGATATTATAACGGATGCAAGAAAAAAAATGGAAGATATGAAAGAAAAAAAGAAAGAGATTTTAAAAAGATTAAGAAGTAACTCATAAGGAGAAAAAATATGGAAATAGTGCCTTTTTATAGAAAAAAAAATATAGAAGTTTATTTATTTATAATGCCACCTTTTGGAGTAAATACATATGTGATTAAATCAAATAAAACTATAATTATAGTGGATCCTGGTTGTGGGAATCAACATATTTTTAATTATTTTGAAGTAGAAAATTTCAAATATAAAGGAGTTTTAGTTACTCATACGCATTACGATCATATAGCTGGGCTAAATGAATTTGATAAATTTCATATAATGATTCCTCATAAGGAAATAATAGGGTTAAAAGATAAATCCAGAAATTTGAGTTATATGTTTGGTGAAGAGTTTGAAACCAATATAAATTACACAGAAATTTACGAAGGTTATTATGATTTTGGTGATTTAAAATTTATGGTATCTTATTATTCAGGCCATACACCGGGTTCCATGATTTATGATTTTGGTGATTTTATTTTTACAGGTGATTTTATATTTTGTGACTCTATTGGCAGAACAGATTTGCCTTATGGAGATGAAAAGGTTATGTTTGAATCATTAAAGAAATTTGATGAATATATAAAATCGAAAGAGGAGACAGTGTTAATCATGCCAGGACATATGGAAATATGTTATTTGAAAGATTTAAAAAAGAATAATATATTTTTAAATTTAAAAAAATAAATTTCTGGAGGTAAAAAATGATTGATCGATATGCGCTTTCACCTGTAAAAGAAATATGGTCAGAAGAAGAAAAATATAAAAGATGGTTGGAGATTGAGTTATCAGTAATAGATGCATTTGAAGAAAAAAATATAGCTCCAAAAGGTACGGCTAAAAAGATCAGGAATCAAGCAAAAATTGACGTAGAAAAAATTTTAAAAATTGAAAGTGTAGTAGATCATGATGTAATTGCGTTTATTAAATCCATTACAGATAATATGGGAGATGAGGCAAGATATTTCCACAAGGGATTAACATCTTCTGATATAGTAGATACAGCATGGTCTTTAGGTTTAAAAAGAGCAGGAGAAATAATATTAGAAGAGATGAAAAAATTATCCCAAATTCTAAAAGAAAAAGCAATAAAATATAAATATTTATACACAGTTGGAAGATCTCATGGAATTCATGCTGAACCGACATCATTTGGTTTAAAAATGTTGTCATATCTTGCTGAATTGGAGAGAAATATAAAACGATTTGAAATATCTATTGAAAATATATCTTATGGAAAATTAAGTGGGGCAGTAGGAAATTATGCAAATATAGATCCAGAAATAGAAAAAATAGCATTAAATAAATTAGGATTAAAACCAGAAACAGTAGCGACACAAGTTGTTCCAAGGGATAGACATGCAGAATTTTTATCTTCATTAGCGTTAATTGGTGCTGGAATTGAAAGAATAGCTGTTGAAATTAGACATTTACAAAAAACAGAAGTATTAGAAGCTCAGGAACCATTTAAAAAAGGTCAAAGAGGATCTTCCGCAATGCCACATAAAAAGAATCCGATATTATGTGAAAGGTTAACTGGAATGGCGAGAATGTTGCGAAGCTACACAGTTTCCGGTTATGAAAATATAGCTCTATGGCATGAAAGAGATATATCTCATTCTTCTGTGGAAAGGGTATTTTTACCAGATGCAACTCTAATAACCTTTTATATGGTGAAAAAAACCCAATATTTAATGGAAAATCTTATAGTGAATGAAGATAGAATAAAAGAAACATTTGAAAAGTCATATAATCTTGTATATTCCCAGAGAGTATTGCTATCATTAATAGATAAAGGGCTAAGCCGTGAAGAAAGCTATAAATTTGTTCAAAAATATGCATTAAAAGCTTGGGAAGAAAGAAAAGACTTTAAAAAAATATTATGGGAAAATAGTAGAATAAAAGAGTTATTTAAGCCCGAAGAATTTGATGAAATATTTACTCCTGATTATTATTTAAGAAATATTGATGCAATATATGAAAGATTCAATTTAAAATAAAAAATGAGAATTTGGAATTGAACAAAATAAAAAGTAAAATCCCCATAAACGGGGATTTTGTTAATTTAAGATTGTGTGCAGTTATATCTTTTCGATCATATAATACTCAATATGGTAATTTATTTTTTTCTTAATTACCCACACTTTTCGTGGAAAAACTATTTTTATATATATTGTATTGAAAATATAGTGCTACCAGACCCACTCATTAAAGAAATAATAGAATTTTTATCCATATTTTCTTTAATTCTTTTTAATTTTGGATATTTTGGAAAAACCACCTGCTCAAAGATATTAAATGTATTTTCTTTTACTTTTATATAATCTCTTTCTTTTAATCCTTCATATAACTTCATTGGATCGCCGAATCTTGTTAATTTACTCCAACTTTTATCTATTTCATTATACATTTCTGGTGTGGATATATGAATACCAGGAAAATTAAATTCAAAATTTAATTTTAGAGGTTCTAAGAAAGTTAATTTATCACCAATCCCTTCAGCAATAGCAGTACCACCAAAAATTAAAAATGGAACGTCTCCTCCAACCTTTGCACCAATTTCAATAATATCATTATCAGAGATATTATATTCATCTTTTAAAAATCTTAAAACAGCGGCAGCATCAGCGCTTCCGCCGCCAATACCTCCGCCTTCTGGCAATTTTTTGTTTAAGTGTATTTTCAAATTAAAACTATATTCTGTTAAACTTTTAAAGGTGTCTATTGCTTTTTTTATCAAGTTATTATTCCAAGGGAAATTAAATTTAGGTGTTGAAGTAAAAATTTCTTTCTCAGAAAATTCAATATCTATTTCATCATATAAAGGAATACTTTGGAAAAGCGTTAGAATATTATGATAGTTATCGACTCGTTTTTCTATAACATCCAAAAAAAGATTAACCTTCGCATAAGCTTTTAGAAGCATTAAATCACCTCTAAGGCTCTTAATGCTATTTTAGACCAACCCTCAAATTCTCCATTGAAATCTTTAAACTCTGTTTCGTTTAGCCAAAGTTCTTTAAAATTTTCTTTTTCTTTAATATCAGCATTAGAAACATATGCAATAAATAAAACACCAAGATGAACCCTTGAAACTTCTGTAGAATCATCTAAAATAAGGCCGACGTATTCTAATGATTTTAATTCATCAATATATAATTCTTCATTTAATTCTCTGTTTAATCCGTTATAAAATGTTAATTCTGAATTTTTATTTTTATCTATTGGATTAATGTGGCCGCCAATTCCAACACTATATAAATTATGTAATCTTTTTTCTGTTTGCTTTTTAGTCCTTTGAACTACTAATATTTTATTTTTTTTGTTCTTGATAACGACATAAGGAATTATTTGTTTTGTTGATTCATCTTTTTCGGCAATTTCTCTATCAATAAAATATGCATTATTAAATATTTTTTCTAAAATATTTTGCTCAACAATTGTAAATCCATTATAAAAGTTTATATCATTTAATATTTCATTGTCAATTACCCAAACTTTTTCTTTCATTCAATAACCTCCACGGTAATATTTTGATTTGTATAAATACAAATTTCTCCAGCAATTTTCAAAGATTTTTCAGCGATTTCTCTTGCATCTAAGTCAGTGTTTTTTAACAAAGCTTTTGCTGCTGCAAGAGCATATGGTCCACCAGAACCAATAGCCATCACATTTTCTTCTGGTTCAATTACCTCGCCATTACCGGAAATGAGCAGCAAGTAATCTTTATCACCAACTAATAACATAGCTTCTAATTTTCTTAAAACTTTATCTGTTCTCCAATCTTTTGATAGTTCTACAGCAGCTTTTAATAAGTTTCCAGCATTTGCTCTATACTTTATTTCAAATCGTTCGAAAAGGGCCAGTGCATCAGCAACAGAACCTGCAAACCCCGCTATAACTTTTCCTTCGCCAAGGCGTCTGACTTTTCGTGCTGTACCTTTAAAAACAGTATTTCCAAGAGTTATCTGCCCATCACCTGCTATTACAGTTTTCCCGTTTTTCTTTATTCCGATTATTGTAGTTCCTCTAAATTCCATTGTATCACCTCAGTTCCTAAGAAATTTTTAAGTATAATAATATATAATATAATTATATCCATAATATCTTTAAAAGCGAACATTAATTGTTTTGTAAAGTAAATAAATTATAATTTTGTTGTATAACAAATAATATTATAGCATAAAGGGGGTAAAAAGATGAAAAAGGTATTTTTAATTTTTGCAATTGTAATTTTAATGTTAAATGTAGTAAATGCAGCAAAGTCTGTTTTTTCTTTGGATATAGTAATTCCAACATTAAATGATATAACAGGACGATTTGATGCGATATTATCCTTTGAAGATTTTTCAAGTTTAAAATATGGGTTTGATTCCGGATTTTATTTTCCATTTATAAAGTATTACTTATATGATTTAAAGGGAACTTTTGATTTTAGCACTATTGTTGATACTCTTGATTATAAGACAAAATTTTCTGTAATGGCTACATTTGGAAAAAGAGAGGCCTCAATAATTATAGAACAACCAATTTCATCAGACCTGGATTTTTCCACTAAATATGGAATAAAATTCTTTGTAGAGGGACTTGGGGGATATATGATATTAGAAACAACGTTAAAAGAAATATATATAGGTTTTACGTATTAAGAAGGGGTAAGTATGTTTAAAATATTAATAATAGAAGATGATAAAAGTATTTCGAGACTTTTGGAATTAGAACTCAAACATGAGGGGTTCAAGGTTGATGTTGCTAATGATGGTAATGAAGGATTGGAAAAATATGAGCAATTTAAACCTGATATAATCATTCTGGATTTGATGTTACCAGGGATGGATGGTATGGAAATTGCAGATTCTATAAGAAATTATGACCACAATGTTGGAATAATAATGCTTACAGCAAAAGGAGATTTAAAATCAAGAATAGAGGGTTTAAAAACTGGAGCAGATGATTATGTTGTGAAGCCTTTTGAAATAGAAGAGTTATTGGCAAGAATAGAAGCTCTACTAAGAAGGCTTGGAAAACATGAAGTGTTAAGTGTATCAAATATAGAGCTGGATTCAGAAAAAATGGAAGTTAAAGTAAAAGGAAAAGAGATTAATCTTACATTAACAGAATTTAATTTGTTAAGATATTTGCTTGTAAACAGAAATAGTGTAATATCAAAAGAAAAATTACTTGAAGAAATCTGGGGATATGACGATCCAGAAAATATAAATCTGGTAGAAGTATATATTAATTATTTAAGAAAAAAACTCGGCAATGAAGGGAAAAAAATAAAAACTGTGAGAGGTGTTGGATACGTTTTCAAAGAAGAGTAAAAAAAGTGTTGTTGTAAATTTAACTGTAATATATACAACGGTTATAATAATAATTTTATTAACAGTCATATTTTCAATGAGATATTTTGTTGAAAAAATGTCTATAAAGTCTTATGCAATAATCTTGAAACAGCAGGTTGAAAAAATTTCGGAACCTACCCATATTATGGGGAGGGCTATAGGAAATATGATGGGGAATATGCTAAAAGATACTGAAAGGTTAAAGAGAAGCATTATTTCAAATAAAGTTGTTATACTTGATGGAATAATATTAAATGATCCGTATAATATTGTGGATGAAAAAATCTATAATTTAAAGAAAAATTATGCAACATACGAAAAAGACGGAATATATTATATATTTATTAGAACTAAGATATTTAACGATTCTGAATTGATTATGGGTGGTCCGTCTTTAGAATATACTGCGGTTATAAACACGTTTAATTCATTAGCTCTTGGTTTGAGTCTTATTAGTATATTAATTTCTTTCATCATATCATATTATTTTGCAAAAAAATCGTTAAAACCTTTGTTGAAAATATCTGAGGAAATAGCAGAAATTAATGTTGAAACACTTGATAAGAGAATTCCAGAACAAAAATTCATAGAATTTCATAAATTAACAGAAAATATAAATGAGATGTTAGAAAAGATAAATAAAGGGTATGAACTTCAGAAACAATTTGTTTCTGATGTGTCGCATGAATTAAGAACACCTCTTACTTCCATAATAGGATATATAAAGTTAATTGAAAGATGGGGAAAACAGGATGAAAAAGTATTATTGGAATCTATAGAAAATATAAAAGAATCATCCAACTATCTTAAAGAGATGATTGAAAACTTATTATTACTGACAAAAGTTGAAGAAGAAATAAAATTCGAATATGTAAATTTAAAAGAAATAGTTGAAAAAGTGATAAGTATGTATAAAAATGAAGATGTTGATATAAAAGCTGAACTAAAAGATATCAATATTGAGACTAACAAAGAATACTTAGGTATTCTATTAAAGATTATTCTCGAAAACGCAATAAAATATACAAAATTAAATAACGAAAATGAGGTTATTGTCAAAATATCAGAAGATTCAATAGAAGTGATTGATAAAGGACCTGGGATAGAAAAGGATGAAATACCAAAAATTTTTGAAAGATTTTATAAAGCAGATAAATCCAGAGCTGTAAAAGGGTTTGGATTAGGGTTATCTATTGCAAGGAGAATAAGTGAAAAAATTAATGTAAAAATAGAAGTTATGAGCGATATGGGTAAAGGAAGTACATTTAAGATTAAATTTTCTTAAATATTTTGATTTTTTAAGAAATTTGGTGTATAATAATATAATAAGAAGAGGTGAAAATATGAGAAGTATGACAGGTTATGGGAGAATAGAGGAAAATATAGGTAATTATAGTTATACTGTTGAAATTAAATCTTTAAATGGAAAACATTTAAATATAAAGGTTAATTTACCATGGATATACTCTTCACTGGAGTTAAAAATAAATGATTTGCTAAAAAAATATTTTAAAAGAGGGTCATTAAATATTTATATAGATATCAGACTTTTACAACCAAAAGATATAATAAAAATAGATAAGGCCCTTGCTAAATCTTATTTTGATGCATTAAATGATCTTGCCAGTTATCTTCATTTAAATGATTTGCCAAATTTAGAACTTCTAATAAGATTCAAGGAAATAATGAGATATTCTATCGAAGAAAATGATCTGGAAATAATATGGAGTGGTCTTGAGAAAGCTGTTTTAAAGAGTATAGAAAAAACTCTTGAAGTTCAAAAGTCTGAAGGGGAAAAAATAAAGAAAGTTTTAATAACATATATAGATAAAATAGAAGAAATAACTTCTGAAATAAAAAGATATTCTTCAAAGATGAAAGATTATTATAAAGAAAAATTAAATGAATCCTTAAAAGATCTAGATCTGGAAATAGAATATAATAAGGAAAGGCTTGAATATGAAATAGCTCTTATTTTAGAAAGAGGAGATATAACAGAAGAAATAGATAGGTTAAATATGCATGTGAAAAAATTCAGAGAATTAATATCTTCAGATCTTGAAGTAGTAGGACAAAATCTAGACTTTTTAGCTCAGGAAATGCATAGAGAATTCAATACAATTGCATCTAAATCAAAATTAAAAGAAATAACGGCTTTATCCATTGATGGGAGATTACATGTAAATAAAATAAAAGAGCAGGTTCAAAATATCCATTAAAAATACATTTATAAAAAAATATTTACTAATTAATATAAATTATATCGGAGGTGTAAGTTGTGTACGGTTTAATAAATATTGGGTTTGGTAATGTTGTAATTGGAGATAGAGTAATAGCAATTGTCAATCCAGAATCTTCACCATTGAAAAGATTAAAGGATATAGCAAAAGAAGAGGGGAAATTAATAGACGCAACATATGGAAGAAAAACAAGAGCTATAGTTATAACTGATAGCAATCATATAATCTTAAGTGCTATTCAACCTGAAACTATAAGTGGAAGATTTATGCAGAATTTTTATGATGTAGAAAGTGCCCTTGAAAAAATAAGGAGAGAGGTATATTCTAAATGACAAAAGGAATTCTTTACGTTGTCAGTGGGCCAAGTGGTGTGGGTAAATCTTCGATTATTAAAAGAGCTATGGCAAAATTAGAGGGCTTTTCCTTTTCGGTTTCATATACCACAAGACCAGCGAGGCCAGGAGAAACAGATGGAAAGGATTATTTTTTTGTAGATGAAAATACATTTAATGAAATGGTTGAAAAAGATGAATTTTTAGAGTATGCCAATGTACATGGACATAAATATGGTACTTCAAAAAAATATATAGAAAAAAAAATAAACGAAGGATTTAATATAGTTCTGGATATAGACGTTCAGGGAGCTTTAAATGTAGTGAAAAAAATGCCTAAGGAAACTGTATTAATTTTTATAGCCCCTCCTTCATATTCAGAGTTGAAAAAAAGATTAATGAATAGAGGAACAGAAAAAGAAAAAGATTTAAAAATAAGATTGGCCGATGCTAAATGGGAGTTATCTAAAATAAATGAATTCGATTATTTAATAGTAAACGAGGATTTAAATGAAGCTATAAATCAGTTAATAGCGATATTTATAGCAGAACAGATAAAAACAGAAAGGGTTACAGAACATTTAGGAAAGTATTCATTTTTTAAGATTGAGGAGGAATAGGAATGTCGATGGATTTTAATTATGATAAAATCATGAATAAAGTAGGATTTAAATATGTTGTTCCAATAATGGTAGCAAAAAGAGTCCAGATATTAAAAGAAGAAGGGTTTGATTCAACTTCAAAGCCTCTTGTAAAAACAGCTGATAACAATTTTGTTACTATAGCTTTTAAAGAAATTGAAAAAGGTCATGTGAGATTAAAAAACAAAGATAAACTGGAAGAGTATAAACCTGAGGTGAAATAGTTTGAAAAAAAACTATATAATTATATTATTATTTATATTGATAAATGCTGTGTTTTTTTCTGTTAATTTCGATATAGGAATGTCCTTTTTAACTGGTGAGAATAATTGGAACATGGCTTTAAGATTGGGGCTTGAAGAAGAGAATTTTGCGTTTTCAAGTGATATAACATATGTTTCTACACCGAATTTTAGTTTTATAACAATAATGGATGTAAGTACTTCAATATTAAAGATAAATGATAATAGCTATGTAAATTTTGGTATAGCATGGTTTAATGATAGAATAACAGATGAAGCAACGCAGAATAGAAGTATATTTTTGATGTATTCTGGTTTGAATTTGAGTATTAAAAATTTAGCTTTAAAATTTGGGTTTGGATATCCATTATCTCAAAAAGAATATTCTAATAATTTGAGTGATTATATGTTTTTTAAAATAACCTACATAGTACCTCCACCAGAAGATTTTATAGATGATTTGAAAATAGAGTTTCGATTTTTAAATGGTAGAAAAGATTTTTCATTATATTTTTCGGAGCCAATAAAATGAAAAAAGGCTTTTTAATGATTGAAACGTTATTTTCAATGATAGCGATATCTATAATATCAATAATTGTCCTTGCCCTGTTTGCAAGGACAATTATTATGTTTAATAACGTGTTAGAGATGGAATTTAACAAAATAAATGTAGAAAATTCCATTATAAATCTTTTTCGATTTTTTCGTGATGATATAAAAGTAGATACAGTTACCTTTAAAGATGCTGGATACAAAAAATACTTTGAATTTGAACGAAAAAATGGAGAGAAAGCTCAGCTTGAGAAAATATCTAATTATTTAAAATTAGTGTATATAGACGTTTATAATAAGAAGACATATGAATATCTATATACAGGTAAAGAAATTGATATAAATAAAATAGGAAGTTTTTTAGAATTTAATTTTGAAGAATATAATTTAAATATATATTCCAGGGAGTGGTAAAATGGCAAACCCAATAATAGAAGCTTATAAAATACTTCAGGAAAAAATAAGGCAGGATAATATGAGGTTATATCTTGAACTTCTGGACTCCAGAGTGTCGACTGTAAAAGCAAAATCTATTCAGGAATTATTAAAACAAAAAGTTGAAGTTACACATATTCACGAAATGCTTGAAGACAATAGTCCTGATGTAAGAATTTCTGCACTGAAATATCTTGAAAAAATGGGAAGATTGGATTGCGAAATATTAAAAGAATTATTCAAGGATGTTTCATCAACAATCAGAAAAGAAGCCGTTAAATTATATCTTTCTCTTGGTTGTGAGAATTTTGAATATATATATCCACTTGCAAAAGATCCGGATTTTAAAGTGCGTTTTCAATTAATAAGCTCTTTTATAGAATTTTATCCCGAAGATTTGGATAAAATGAAGGAAAAATTTATAGGTGAAACAAATCCTCAGATAAAAATATTATTGAATATAACAGAAAATATTAGCGAAGTTGTTTTGTCAAATGATGTACCTTTAAACTTAAAAAAATTAATATTAAAGCGTTATTTTGAATCAAATGATTCGGTAACTGTATATAATACATTTAGCAATATTTATAAAGAGGCAGATAAAACAATAAAAATAATTTTAATAAAATATATATCTGGCTTACCCTGTGAAATATCGAAGACGTTTTTTACTAAAAATATTGAAGACGAAACAAATATAGAATTGTTATTTGAATTGGTGAACAGAGGTAAAAAAATCTGTGGAAATGATATAATTCCCGATTTTGCTATAGAGAAATTTATCGACAGTGAAATAACAAAAATTAAAAATTTTGGATTTAAATTAGCTGCAGAAAAAGATGATATGGGATATGTTGATTATGCGAGAGAATTGTTAGAGGTAGTCGAAGATGAGTTGTTAAATGGTCCGGTGAATTATCTTTTGCATTTTTTGGATTATACATTACTTGAAAAAGTTCCAGAATTTTTAGAATCAGTATCAGTAAAAAGAAAGAATTATGCATTACAGATAATAAAGAAATTAAAGGCTGAACAATTTTTAATGGAAGTATCTAAAATTGCTGAAAATAAAAAATTTCCAGTAAATTTAAGAAAGAATGCCTTAAGTATATTAAAAGTTTTAAAAGCTAATAATTTTTGGGAAACGCCTTTTAATATTTTAAAAGATGAAGCTGAAAATGGAACATTGAAATTAACAGCTCTTACAACTTTGCTGAAATTAAACCCAGAGGTAATGCCAAATGTTCTTGAATGAAATTTTTGGAAATAAATGTAAAATTTGCAAAAAAGATATTTTACCAAATAAAATAATATGCGAGTCTTGTGAAGACTCGCTTTTTCACCCTTCTTTTATAGAAAATGATAATATTATTTATTTTGCAGGCGTTTATGAGAAACCGTTATCTTCTTTGATAAAAGAATTTAAATTTAAACAAAATATACATTTAGCGAAAATTTTCTCAAAATTATTATATAAAACATATAAATATTATAATATTGATTTTTATGAATTTCCTGAAATTGTCTATATACCTTCCATAAAAAAACATTTAAAAATAAGAGGATACAACCCTGTATATTTAATATCAAAAGAATTCTCTAAATTAACGGGATTTAAATTGAATCATAATTTAAAAATACAAAAAGGATATACAAAAACTCAAATAGAAGCATTAAATTATTATCAAAGAATAAAACAGGTAAAAAATAAATTCATATTTGAAAAAAAAGATGAAAAAAATTATCTATTAATAGATGATGTATATACCACAGGAGCTACTGTTAATGAGGCTATTAAAAATTTAGATGGCAATGTTATTACCATAGTTCTTTGCAGGAATGTAAAAAAGCAATAATCTTTAATAAATTTAGTATCTCGTTATTATTTATGAATAAAATGGGTTACATAGAGAATGCTTTATATTATTCCTGTTTGCTAAAAAAAAATATATGATACAATTTAAAGGGTTGGAAATTTAAATTATGTATAAAAATGGGGGTTAAATAATGATAATAGACAAAAAACTATCCAGATTATTGGAGAGTGAAGAACCAAGCATTCAAGAATTAAGAAATATAGCTAAAAATATGGGGATTAAATTAAAGAGATCAATGAGAAAAAAAGATATTATAAAAGTAATAAAAAATAAGTTGTTGCAGTTAAAGGAAGAGGGGTTGATAACAGATACTTCAAACCAATTATCGTATCAAATACCCCATATTAATGGTATTGATCTGATAAAAAACAATCAAGAAATGTTAAATGAAAACATTTTTATAATAAATAGTGTTAATGCAAATTGGATATATGCAGTTTGGAATTTTTCCAAGGAAATGATACAAAAAATAGATAAAATACCTGAAAGTTCAAAAATCGTAATGAGATTTTATGATGTAACAAATAAAGATTTCGCGATAGATGAAGCAAATAGAATTTATGAATCTTTAGATAATTTGAGAGAATATAAAAGTTATTACTTTTTTATTCCAGGATCAAATGCTGAATATATCGCGGAAATTGGATATTTAGATGAAATAAAAAATTTTAATGCTTTGATTAGAAGTAATAGGTTGATAATGCCATCAGAAAATATAAATATTGCGGAAAATGTGGTCATATATAATCCTAAAACGAACAAAAAAAGAAAATTGAAAAAAAAGATAAATATAAATATAGTTGAAAAAATCCCTGGATTGTCGAGTAATAATATGGTATTGCCTCAATTAGGAAATAGACCTCCTATATCCGGTGGCGGTTCATTTGTATGGAATCTTTATTCTTTAAATAGGGGGATAAAAAAATGAATAATGGGAATATAATATTTGTACTTCATTCGCATTTGCCATATGTTAGACATCCTGATTATGAAGAATTTATGGAAGAAAGATGGTTATTTGAAGCAATAACAGAAACGTATATTCCACTGATTAGAGTTTTTCAAAATCTTGAAAAAAAAGGTATAAAATTTAAATTAGTAATGAGTTTTTCTCCTACTTTAATTGAAATGTTAAATAGTATGGATTTGCAGGAAAAATATGTTAGATATCTAAAAAAAATTATAGAATTATCAGAAAAAGAATATGAAAGAACCAAAGATGAAGAATTAATAAAACACAAAATGGCAGATTATTATAAAAATAACTTTAAAGAAATATTAGAAATATTCGAAAAGATGTATAATAAAAATATATTAGATGCATTTAAAGAGTATTATGAAAAAGGTTATCTGGAATTAATAACAACATCTGCGACGCATGCGGTTTTACCGATATATTCTGAATATCCTGAAATAGTAAAGCTTCAAATAAAATATGGTTTAGAAACATTCAAAAAAGCTTTTGGTTTTTATCCAAAAGGTTTTTGGCTCCCGGAACTTGGATATTATGAAGGTTTAGATATATATTTAAATCAATACGAAATTGAATACACCTTTGTTGAAAAAAATGGGTTAATATATGGTAATCCATATCCAATATATAATGTATATAATCCAGTCATAACGAATTCAAGTATTTTTGTATTTTCAAGAGATAAAGACAATAATATAGAAATTTTTGACACAGAGTTTGGATATTTAAATGATCCCAGATACAGAGAATTTTATCGGGACATAGGTTTTGATAGAGAATATGAATATATAAAAGATTATATAGATAAAAGTGGTGTTAGATGTAATACAGGAATAAAATATCATAAAATAACAGGTAAGGACAAAGAACTATTTGATAAAATGTTATATGATATAGATGAAGCCTATACAGCAGTAAAAAGTAATGCAGAAGATTTTGTTCAAAAAAGATTAAAGCAATTAAAGGAGTTAAATGTGGAATATCCAGATTTAGAACCGACAATGGTATATGCTTTTGATACAGAATTTTTTGGTCATTGGTGGTATGAAGGAATTATGTTTTTAGAAAAAGTAATAGAAAAGGTATATAATACAGAAGAATTGAAACTGGAAAATCCAAAAAATATTTTAAAGAGGGTTGAAGAAGTACAGATTGTAAATCCTTCAAGATCAACGTGGGGAATAAATGGTTTTTTTGAAGAATGGATAAATGGAAATAACGATTGGATATATCCTGCAATTTATGAAATGATTGAAATATTAAAGGTGAAAATGAATAAAAAATATAGCGATGTAGAAAAAAATATAATATCTTTAATGATAAAAGAGCTAATGTTGGCACAATCAAGTGATTGGGTATTTATTATTAGTTCTGGTACAACCGTAGAGTATGCCGTTAACAGAATAAAAACACATGTGAAACGTTTTTTTGAACTTAATGCAATGCTTGAGAGTGGAAAAATTGAAAAAAATAAGTTAAAATATTATATGTGGGTGGATAAAATTTTTGAGAACATTGATTATAATGATGTTACTATGTAATCAATATCTGAAAGGAGGGCATAAGAGTGCCAGAAAAATATTTTGAAATCAGATGGCATGGAAGAGCTGGACAGGGTGCAAAAAGTGCTTCACAATTTTTGACTGAAGCAGCTGTTGAGGCAGGAAAATATTCAACAGCATTCCCCGAATACGGAGCAGAAAGGTCAGGAGCTCCAATGAAAGCTTTCAACAGAATAGCAGATGTTCCTATTAGAATAAGAAGTGGAATTGAAAATCCTGATGTTGTTGTTATTTTTGACGATACTATGTTGGGATTGCCAGAATTAACAGCTGGATTGTCAGAGGATAAAATAATGTTAGTAAACACAGTTTTATCACCTGAAGAAGTTAAAGAAAGAACAGGATTTAGTGGTAAAATATATACAATACCAGCAACAGATATAGCTTTAGAAGAGATAAAAAGAGGAATTCCTAACACAGTTATGATAGGTGCTTTAGTAAAATTAACAAATATAGTTCCTTTAGATGTAGTAAAAGCAAAGGTTAAGAAAACATTTGAGAAAAAATTTGCACCAGAAGTAGTTGAAGCAAACATCAGAGCAGTTGAAAGGGGTTATCAGGAGGTGAAAGGTAATGCCTAAATACGATAGCTGGAAAGAAATGCCAATTGCAGGAGTTATTGATAAACCAGCTACAGCAAGAGAATATAATACAGGTACATGGAGAATAATGAGACCAATTGTGAATAAAGATGCATGTATTAATTGTATGCAATGCTGGTTATATTGTCCAGATATGGCAATTGAAGGAAAAGTAAAAGAAGATGGAAAAACAGAAATGATAGGGTTTGATTATAATTATTGTAAAGGTTGTGGAACATGTGCAAAGGTATGTCCTGTAAATGCAATTGAAATGAAACCTGAAACGGAATTTTTAAAATAAGGAGGTTGAATATAAATGCCTACAAAGTTAGCAATAACTGGTGCAGCTGCAGTAGCTCATGCAATGAGACAGATAAATCCTGATGTTGTGGCTGCATATCCAATAACACCACAGACTCCAATAGTTGAATATTTCGCACAATTTGTAGCTGATGGTGCAGTAGATACCGTAATGGTACCTGTTGAATCAGAACACTCAGCAATGAGTGCGGTTGTTGGTTCAGCTGCTGCTGGAGCAAGAACAATGACAGCAACAGCTGCAAATGGATTAGCTTTAATGTTTGAAATAGTTTATATTGCAGCATCAATGAGATTGCCAATTGTAATGCCAATTGTAAATAGAGCATTATCAGGACCTATAAATATACATGGTGATCACTCAGATGCATATGCTGTAAGAGATGCAGGATGGATACAATTATTTGCAGAAAATTCTCAAGAAGCTTATGATATGACAATTATAGCAACTAAATTAGCTGAAAGAGAAGAAGTATTAACTCCGGCCATGGTAAATTTAGATGGATTTATTACATCACATGGTGTTGAAGGAGTAGAAATTTTAGATGATGAAGCTGTAAAGAATTTTGTTGGATTATGGGAACCTAAATATCCATTATTGGACATTGATAATCCGATTACACACGGTCCATTGGACTTGTTTGACTATTATTTTGAACATCATAGACAACAACAGGAAGGTTTGAAAAATGCTTATAAAGCATTACCAGAAGTATTTGCAGAATATGAAAAAATATCAGGAAGAAAATATGATTTCCTTGATTTATATAGAATGGACGATGCTGAATATGTAATGGTTGTATTAAATTCGGCAGCTTCAACAGCAAAATATGTAGTTGATGAATTAAGAGAAAAAGGCATAAAAGCAGGATTGGTAAAACCATGGGTATTTACACCATTCCCTAAAAAGGAAATTTTATCAGTTCTTGATGGAAGAAAAGCAGTAGTTGTTCTTGATAGAGCTATGTCATTTGGTAAAGAAGCTCCATTATATTCATTAATAAAATCAGCATTATATGAAGCAAAAGAAAAACCAATGATAGGTTCATACGTATATGGATTGGGTGGAAGAGATGTAACACCAGCGATGTTACATATTCCATTCGAAGAAGCAATTAAAGGTGAATTAGATCCAAATGATGAAAGATATCTTGGCTTAAAAGAATAATTGGAGGTGAACAATAGTGCCTGTAAATATGAAACAATTAATTAATTTGGTAGATAAAGAAGATTGGCCATTTACTCAAGGTCATAGATTATGTCCGGGATGTAATGCACCAATGGTAGCAAAATGGGCAACAATGACTGCAAAAGCTTTAGGATACGAACCTGTAGTTGGTGCCGCAACTGGATGTTTGGAAGTTTCAACAACAATATATCCATTTACAGCATGGAATATACCATATATACATAATGCATTTGAAAACGTAGCAGCAACAATTTCCGGTGCTGAAGCAGCATATAGATCATTAAAAAATAGAGGAAGACTAAAGACAGATAAACCTATTAAATTTATCGCATTTGGTGGAGACGGAGGAACATATGATATAGGTCTTCAATCATTATCAGGAGCAATTGAAAGAGGTCACGATTTCTTATACATTTTATATGATAATGAAGGATATATGAACACAGGAAACCAGAGATCAGGTTCAACACCTCCAGGTGCAGATGCAACAACAGAACCAATTGGAAAAGTAAAAACAGGAAAAGTAATGTTTAAAAAGAACATAGTAGAAATAATTGGAGCTCATGAAAATGTTTATGCTGCAACTGCATCCACATCAGATCCTTTTGATTTTATGGCAAAGGTTGAAAAAGGATTAAAACATGAAGGTCCAGCATTTATAGCAGTATTGGCTCCATGTGTAAGATTCTGGAGAATTCCTGAAAGTGATGGTCCAGCTATAACCAAATTAGCTGTTGAAACAAAGTACTGGCCATTATATGAAATTGACAGAGGAGTTTATAAAATAACAAGAAAACCGAGAAACTTTAAGCCAATCGAAGAATATATCAGGTCAATAGGAAGATTTAGAAAAGCTCTTCAACATCCAGAATATATGGAAATGATAGAAGAAATGCAAAAATATGTTGATACAAGATGGGAAAGATTGTTAAAATTTGAAGAAGCAACAAAAGATATGTACCTAAGATAATAAAAATAAAAACCGGGGCTAGCCCCCGGTTTTTAGGCTATTATAATAACATGCAGGAATAGAGGGGGTTTATAGATGAGAGATTGGTTTGTTAAATGGGAAAAGGCTATAGTTATAGTGATTGTAGTATTATTTACTGCAGGAATAGTCTGGTGGTCAATTGCAGCATATTTGGGAGCATCAAAAGCAAAAGCGAGTTCCAATACACCATCAAAAGACAATGCAACAGCAGTTTTAACAAAAGACGGTACAGAATTAGATTATCCATATTGGATAATGAGTTATGAAATTAATGATGAAGTAAATCAAATGAGACAACAGTATACAGCTTATGGACAAAAATTGGATCCGGTATTTGATGAATTAACCTTATCATATAGTGCGGTAAAAAAATTATTTGATATAAAAGTCATAGAATATTATGCAGATAAAAACAATTTAGCACCGACGGATAAAGAAGTTGAAACTGAATTTAATAAATTTATAGATGACCAGATAGCAAAGTTAAAAGAGAATCAGGATACATGGAAAAAATATTTAGATTATTATAAATCTGAAGATAATTTAAGAAATATAATAAAAGCAAATTATAAGAATGCTTACAGGATACAACTAATAATAGACAGAGTGAAAAATGAGGTTTCAAAAGTATCAAAAGAAGAAGGGTTAAAATATTTAAAAGATAATTTTGAGGATTTGAAAAAACAATATGAAGAAATAAAAGCACAACATATATTGGTTTCTGATGAAGCTACAGCCAATAAAATAAAACAAATGATAGAAAATAAAGAAATAACTTTTGAAGATGCAGCATCTAAATACTCGAAAGATACATCAAATGCAACAAGTGGAGGAGAATTAGGATGGTTTAAACATAATACAATGGTGAAAGAGTTTGAAGATGCTTCATTTAATGCAACAGTGGGTGAATTAGTTGGGCCTGTAAAAACCAACTATGGATATCATATAATAAGAGTGCAGGATAAAAAAGTATTTAATAATCCAGAAGATATAATGAATAAATTTCCGGAAATTTATAGTGAAATAGAAAAGAAATTAAAAGATGAAAAGTTTATTACATGGGTAAAAGAATATAAAGAAAATGAAAAATTGGGATTAGAATACTTAGATGAAGATTTAAAATTATATGATGAATACGTTGTTTTGAGTGAATCAAAAGATGAACAAAAAATTCGTGAATTTATAAAATCATTAGAGCAATATATATTTGAAAATGATGAACTTGCAGTGGATGCATCCACAAATGAAGAAGCTATATATATAAATGCAACAAATCTATTAAAAGATATATTAAATCAAAAGTTAGACAAATTCACAAAATACCTAACATTAAAAGATTCAGTTGATCCAGAGATTTTAAAATTAGGATTAGATGAAATAAATAAAAAATATAATGAATTAAGTGAAAAAATGAAAAATGTACAGGGTGAAGAATATACAAAATTATTAAAAGAAAGATTTAAATATGAAGATGCTAAAGATTTCTTAGAAATAAAAGAAGAGTTAAAAGATTATACAGATTCGGAAATAGCAGAAAACAAAGTAAAATTACAAAAAGAAATGGAAGTTTTAAAAGCTAAAAGAATAAAAGTATTAGACGAATTATTTGCAGAATATCCGAGTTCAAACAAAACAGTTGAGTTCTATTATCAAGAAGCACCAGAGAATTACGAAGTAGCATTAAAATATTCTGAAAACAAAATTGATACATATAAACAATATTTACGATATATAGATGCAAATGCGATGTTCCAATATTTTGGACAACAGCTAAAAGAGATTAATTTTAATTTAAATAGAATAGCATTTTCTAAAGCATCAACAGAAACAAGAATAGAGGCACTTGAAACATTAATAGATTTCAATGATACATTCAGTCAAAATACATTCTCAAAAATAGGATATTTAGAAGAGATTAAGAAATTAGATCCAAAATATCCAGGTATAGACAAAATGATAGAAGATGCAGAAAAAGAATACGAGTCTCAAAATGCGACAGAAACAAGTAAATAGTATATAATTTTAAATTTAACAGGAGAGCTAATGCTCTCCTGTTTTTGTTATTTATGTATGTAGAAAGATAAGTTGTAATTTTTAATAATTATTAACAAAATAAAAAAAACCACTTTAATAAAACATTAATAACTATAATCGCTTGTAGTTTCCTTTTATTAACTATAAATATATTTGTTATATTTTTAATAAAGTGGTAATATAAAAATAAGGGGGTGAATACAGTGGAAAAGTTTTATGAAAAAACATTATTAGAAGAACTCCACGATATTCAAGATACTTATGGATATATTCCAGAAGAACAGATTATTAGAATTGCTAAAGCAAAAAAAATACCAAAGTCGCAATTGTATGGTGTAATTTCTTTTTATTCAATGTTTCATGTTGAACCAAGAGGAAGATATATCATACGTGTTTGTAATAGTCTTTCATGTCATCTCAATAGTGCCGAGGATGTTGTTGAAACTATAAAAGAATTTTTAGGAATAGACTCGGGAGAAACTACTTCGGATAAAAAATTTACTCTTGAAGTTGTGGAATGTTTGGGGCATTGTGGTGAAGGGCCTGTAATGTTAGTAAATAATAAAATCTATACTAAACTTACACCTCAACAGGCCATTTCAATTTTAAAAGAATGTATATAAGGTGGTGAAGTTATGATAAAAGAAAAAATATTTTTAAAATCGGATCTTGATAAAACAATGGAAAATTATGAATTTATTGGGTTGAAAAATTCATTAAAATTAGATTCAGAAAATATTGTGAAAAAAATAACCGAATCAGGATTAAGAGGAAGAGGTGGGGCTGGTTTTCCAACTGGGAAAAAATGGCAATTTGCACTTTCTCAAAAAAGTGATGTGAAATTTTTAATATGTAATGCAGATGAAGGAGAACCAGGAACGTTTAAGGATAGGTTTCTTCTTGAAAATATGCCATTTAAAGTTTTGGAGGGCATAATAATAGCAGCATATACAGTTAAGGCAAATTATGGCTACATTTATATTAGGGGTGAATATTCAAATGCTATAGAAATTTTTGAAAAAACAATAAAAGATGCCTATCATAGAGGGTTGTTAGGTAAAGATATATTGGGTAGTGGTTTTGATTTTGAATTAAAATTGATAAAAGGTGCTGGGGCATATGTATGTGGAGATGAAACATCATTAATAAATTCTATAGAAGGGAAAAGAGGATTTTCAAGGATAAAACCGCCATATCCTGTTCAAAAAGGTTTATTTGATAAACCAACTGTAGTAAATAATGTAGAGACATTGACTGCTGTGGCTGAAATTATGAAATATGAAGATAATATATATTCAAAACTTGGAACAGAAAAAAGTCGCGGAACAAAATTAGTTTCTATAAATGGTGATGTTAAATTACCAGATGTATATGAAATCGAATTTGGTAGTATGACCGTAAAAGATATTATTGAATTAGCGGGTGGTTCAAAAGATGAAATTAATTTTGTAGTTCCTGGTGGAATAGCAACATCTATTTTAAAGGACGAAGAATTAGATGTATTATATACTTATGAAGACTTGGAAAAATCCGGTTCATCTATAGGTTCTGGTGGGATGATAGTAGTTTCAAAAAAACATGATTTACTGGATATATTATTAAATGTTTCTGAATTCTTTGTAAAAGAAACATGTGGAACTTGTTTTCCGTGTAGAGAGGGAAATAGAAATATAAGAGAAATATTATTAAAAATGAAAAGAAAGGGATATAAAGAAGAATACAAAAAGATAATAGGTGATTTAAAAGAATCGATAATGCTTGCAGCAAGGTGCGGTTTTGGACAATCATCAGTTAATTTTATTTATTCAGTTTTGGAGAAATATTTTTATGAAGAAGTAAAATGATTTTTAATAAAAAATAAAAAAAGTTAATCACACCGGAGGTGTTATTATGAAAATCACTATTAATAATAGAGAATATGATATGCCTGAAAATATTACTATACTTGAAGCGGTTAAAAAAGCTAATATAAAAATTCCAACATTATGTTATATAGAAAATATGGAACCATATGGTGGATGTAGATTGTGTGTAGTTGAAGTTGAAGGGTCAAAGACACTTGTTCCATCGTGTGCTGTTAATATAAGTGATGGTATGAAAATAAAAACACATTCTGAAAAAGTAAGAAAAGTTAGAAAAACAATAATGCAATTAATAGTTGCTTCACATGGGATAAGCTGTGAATTAAACTGTTTAACCTGTCCTCGTTCAACAACATGTGAGTTAAAAATTATAGCGGAAGAAATTGGAGTTACAAAAATAGATATTCCACCTGTGGAAAAAAATTTGCCATCTGATTTTTCAAGTTTTTCAATAGTTAGAGAACCTACAAAATGTATAGTTTGTGGAAGATGTATAAGAGCTTGTTCTAATATACAAGGAGTTAATATTTTCACATTTGCAAATAGAGGACCTAATACAATAGTAACCACTTTCTTAGACGAGGGTATGGGGAATGTTGATTGTACAAATTGTGGTCAATGTGTTATGAATTGTCCTACAGGAGCTTTACATGAAGTATACCATATTGATGGTGTGTGGAAGGCTTTAAATGATCCTGATAAAATTACAGTAGTACAAACAGCACCTGCTGTAAGAGTAGCCCTTGGAGAACCTTTTGGTATGGAACCTGGAACAATTTCTACAGGTAAAATGGTATCGGCATTAAGACTTCTTGGATTTGACAGGGTATTTGATACTAATTTTACAGCAGATTTAACTATAGTAGAAGAAGGAACGGAATTTATCCATAGGTTTAAAGAAGGTGGGAAATTGCCGTTATTTACATCATGTAGTCCCGGATGGATCAAATTTATTGAACATAATTATCCTGAATATCTTCCTAACCTTTCAACTGCCAAATCACCACAACAAATGTTTGGTGCAGTTGCAAAACATTATTATGCAAAAAAATTAGGAGTACCAAAAGAGAAATTAGTAGTTGTTTCAATAATGCCATGTACAGCCAAAAAATATGAAATGAATAGGCCAGAGCTTGCAGGAGATGTTGATTTTGTGCTGACAACAAGAGAATTAGCAAAAATGATAAAAGAATCTGGAATTGATTTTAGAAATTTACCTGAGGAAGAGTATGATAATCCATTTGGAATATCAACTGGAGCAGGTGTTATTTTTGGCGCATCAGGTGGAGTTATGGAAGCAGCTTTAAGAACAGCATATGAGATATTGACAGGAAAAGAATTGGAAAAATTAGATTTTGTTAGCGTGAGAGGTTTAACAAAGGTAAAAGAAGCTGAAGTTGAAATTAATGGGAAAACAATTAAAGTTGCGGTTGTAAATACCCTTGGAGCGGCAAGAAAATTACTTGAAAAAATTAAAAATGGTGAAGTTGAATATCATTTTGTTGAATTTATGGCTTGTCCTGGAGGTTGTATTGGTGGAGGAGGACAACCAATACCAACAAACGAAGAGGTTTTATTAAAGAGAATGGAATCAATTTATGAAATTGACTATGATTCGAAATTGAGAAAATCGCATGAAAATCCTGCAGTAAAAGAGCTATATAAAGAATTTCTCAAAGAACCAAATAGTGAAATTGCACATCATTATTTACATACACATTATATAGCACGAAATTAATACTATTTAATTCAAAAAACTCCGGAATTCTCCGGAGTTTTTTTGTTTTTTTCAAAAATATTTGAAAATCTTATTAAATCATATTTTAATACTATATTCACGTGAAAAATATGGACTTTTCATAAAGTGACTTTAAAAAGAATCTTTTTTAGTTTAGATCAATTATATCAAAAGAATTAAAAGTCAAATCCATTATAAGCATTTTGTTAATAAGAGCATTTTTATAATCACCAAGTAATATTTTTATTGCTTCATTGACCTGTAAAGATGCGATTATTGATACTGAATATGGAACTACTAATTTTATTTCTTTTGAATCTTCAATATTTCCCAGTATTTCTCTTAACGATTTTGTTTTTCCTGGTATAATATCCGTTACCTGGCCAAAAAATCTTTCTACGCCTCCATGAATAAGAGGAATATTAATTTCATGTATTTTTTTATCTAAAATTTTTCGGCTTTCAAAATTATCAAAACAATCTATTGCAATATCTACAGAAGGCAATATAGTATTTTCTTCTATTTTTTCATCATGAATATGTATTTCAATATCAGGATTAATTTTTGTTAATTTTTCTTTTGCCACAAAAACTTTTTTCTTTCCCAGATCTTCAATATCGTATAATATTTGTCTATTAAGATCTGGCATATCTAAAATACCAGAATCGAAAATATGTATTTCTCCAATACCCAATCTTGAAAGATTCATTAAAACATTGCTACCCAATCCACCAGCACCTGCTACCAAAACCTTTGAATTTCTAATTTTTTCAAAATTATTATATAAGTTTTTATGTCTTGAATATCTTTCCATATTAACCACCACCTGTTATAGGAAAAGAGTTTCAAAATTGCCTTTGCTTTAATTTTACCACATTTTCATAAATCTTTCAACCAAAAATGATAAAGTAATAATTTTTTTGATTAAAAAAGCTTTTTAAAAGAATTCTTTATTTATATTTTTAAAGTATATATGAATTTTTCTCCATTCCCATCATATATTTCAAATCTAATTTTTTCAATTGTTAAATTGTAATTTTCATTTTCATCTTTTTCAACTTCAAAATCAAAATCTTCTTCATTTTTTATAACTAATAGTTTAATTTTAGCATACTTCCCATTTTTAAAATCATATGTTTCTCCATCATCTTCAAAATATGTAAATTCAGCTTTATCGGTGACTAATCCTATTACAGTTAACTCCTTTATAGCTTTTTCATTCACATAATTAACACTGTCTTCATTCAATATGATTAATGAATTTTCTTTTATAAATATAGGAATTTCATTTAATTTTGCTTCTACATAATGTGTTCCAGGTTTAAAAATTTTTATTTTTCGTTCATTTAATTTAGATGCTTTCCAATATAACCATTTCTTTTCTGGCAAATAAACAAATCTACCTTTTGCATTTGGCTGTATTACAGGGGCTGCCATTAATGAATTTCCAACCATAAATTGATCCTCAATATCTTTTGACAATTCATCATTAAAATATAAGAATAAAGGAGAGATAAAGGGCTTTAAATTTTCAATTGAATTAAAAAATTCAGAATATAAATAAGGAATTAAACCGTATCTTAATCTTATAATATTTTTTAATATTTCTTCGATTTTTCCATCAAATGCCCAGGGTTCTTGGTTTCTTGTTCCTAATGCAGAATGATTTCTGTATAATGGGGAAAATATTCCCAATTGCATCCATCTTATAACAAGTTCTGGTGATGAATTGCTTCCAAATCCACCAATATCAGCACCAGTATAGAAAAATCCTGCCATATTAAGTGAAATGAGCATTCTTATGTTCACAAGCATGTGTTCCCACCAGGACATATTATCTCCCATCCATATTGTTGCGATTCTATGATGTCCTGCATAACTACTTCTTGACAATAACAAATAGCGTTTATTTGGTATGAGTTTTTCAAATCCTTCAACTGTAGCCTTTGTCATATAATAACCATATAAATTATGCAATTTTTCATTTGAGTAGTTTCCCTGCGGTGTTTCGTGATAAAAGCTTTTATAATATTCTCTATTATTTGATAATTTATTTACTTCATCTTTTATTATAAAAAATTCTAATCCTATTTCTTTGTTTAGCATTTTATTGATCTTTTTAAGATAATTTTTCAATGATTTCGGAACGAAAAAGATTGAAGGTTCATTCATGTCATTCCAAAAACCAGTAATTCCAAGATCTGTAAATATTTTATATTTTTCTCCCCACCATTTTCTAACATCTGGATTTAAAAAATCCGGAAAATGTGTGTGTCCTGGCCAAACCGTTGCAACAAAATAATTTCCGTTGATATCTTTACAAAAATATTCATTTTTAATCCCTTCTTCATAGATATTATAATCTTCTTCAATTTTTACACCAGGGTCTATTATTGGTATAAGCTTGAAACCGTTTGCATTCATTTCTTTAACAAAATTTGGGAAATTTGGGAATTTTTCCTCATCTATAGTGAATACTTTGTAATTTTTCATATAGTCTATATCCATATATATTGCATCGCAAGGTATTTCTTTTTTTCTAAAGTTTTCTGCGACTTCCTTGATAGTTTCTGCATTTGGATAACTCCATCTACATTGTTGATAACCAAAGGCCCATTTTGGTGGAATATATGGTTCCCCTGTTAATCTTAAATATTCCTGTATTACTTCTAAATTATTATTTGAGTTAAATATGTATAAATCAAAATCTTTTGAATTTATTGTTATTTCCATTAAATCAAATTTATTATAACCAATATCAAAAATTATTTCTGATGGATAGTCAATAAAAAAACCGAATTTTTCATCTATAATAACAAATGGATGTGAGCCATATAATGATTCTTTTTCAGGGGTGTGTATAGGGTCATCAGTGGCGTATAATCTGTATAACTTTCCTCTTTTATTTAATCCACCTAATGTTTGCCCTAAACCATAAATTCTGTCAGAATCTTCTAAATTAAGTTTTAAAATTGTTTGATTTTCATTTTCTTCTAATTCAAAAAAATCTAAGTTTTTTGATTCTTCAAAATTCAAATTATTTTTTTCTACAATAGCAGCTTCTGTTTCAAAAGGATTTCCAAATCTGTATAATGTTGTGAAATTTAAAAGTTTTGCCTTTTTCATTTTATCCTCTCCTTTTGTTAGAAAAATACTTTTTCATTAAGATTTGCAAATAAAAAAAGGAACACCCTGATTCAATGCAAAAACATTGACTTGAACCAAAAAACAAGAGAAAGGGTGCCCAATTCAATCTTATCACAAAAATGAATAGAAATCAATAATTTTATCCTGATAATTTTAATTATAAAAATGAATCAAATATATTTTTATATTAAAAGACTATCCAAAAAGTCAAATTCACTCAAACAGCTCGATTAATAATCCTTAAAATTATTCATTCTCAGCCGTCGCATCGATTTTTCATCCCTGAAAAAGTTTCACTCAAAAAAACATCCTGTTTTTTTGACGGCTTTCATTCACGCTTAGATTTTTTATAAAAAATCTAAGATAAATAGTTTTTTTAATATTTTATAGAAAACAAAAATTTAAACAAATAGCCCACCGCAGGAGAGCGGTAGCTCAGAAATTTTTTATAAAATCAAAATTATTTAAACCAATACCAGCGGTAGCGTGTAAGGACAATCTGCGAGTTTTCGCTTGCTTTACTAATTGGACATTGTAATATTATTACAAAGATGGGGATAGAATAATTATGATATAATAGATATAGACATCAAATTACCCGCGGTAGCGTGAATATTTGCAAAGCAAATATAGATCTGTTTTTTATTAATATCTATTTTAAACCTATAACCCGCCGTAGGCGTGAATATTTTCTTTGAAAATATTGAAATGTTTTTATTTTAAAATATTAAATTTTAATCCTAATCCCTACCGGAGGTATGTCATGTGGAGGTGAGCCATGAGAAAAAAAATACCATATGGAGAACAAAACTTTGAAAGAGTAATAATGCAGAATTATTATTACATAGATAGAACACAATATATAGAAAAATTAGAATCATTAAATGAAAAAAATATAGTGTTTTTAAGACCAAGAAAATTTGGAAAAACATTGTTCTTAGATACACTTGCAAAGTATTATGATATCAATTATGCAGAGAAATTTGAAGAATTATTTAAAAACTTATACATAGGAAAAAATCCAACATCGTTAAAAAACAATTATTATATTTTAAAAATGAATTTTTCTGGAATACAAACAGAAAATAAAGAAAAATTAATAAATAGTTTTAAAAATAACATTATAGTTTCGCTTGAAAATTTCAACAATAGATATAAAGTAAAATTAAAAATAGAAAAGGAATATATAGAACCAGCAGATATACTTAGAGCTTTTTTGAATAATGCAATTGATATATTAGATAAACCAATATATTTATTAATAGATGAATATGATCACTTTGCGAATGAACTATTGAGTTTTAACCTTGATTTATTCAAAGACAGCGTAACAAAACATGGATTTGTAAGGAAATTCTATGAAGAAATAAAAAAAGGAACGGAAACAATAATAGAAAGACTATTCATGACAGGTGTAAGTCCAATAATGCTGGACTCATTAACCAGCGGATTTAACATAACAATGAGTATTACCACAAAACCAGAATTCAATGAAATGCTTGGATTCAAAGAAGAAGAAGTAAAAGAATTATTGGAATATTATGACATATATTCAGAAAAATTATTAAAAGAAATGCAGGAAAATTATAATGGATATAGGTTCAATATAAAAGCCAAAAACAGGGTATATAACCCTGATATGGTATTTTATTTTATAATAGAATATCTAAGAGAAAAATTACCACCAGAAAAAATAATAGATGACAACATAATGAGTGATTACAAAAAAGTACAGAATCTATTTAGCTTAGGAGAATTACTTGGAGTAAAAATAGACAAAGACAACAAAAAAGAACTAACAGAAAAAGAAAAACAAGAAGCAAAAGAAAGTCCAAAAAAAATAATAGGTAAATTACTAAATGAAATACTATTAACAGGAAGAACAACATTACCAGAACTCACAACAATGTTCAACCCAGGAAAAAGGATAGAAATAAAAGATATAAAATCATTATTATTCTATCTGGGATTCATGACATTTGAAAAAGAAGGATTAAGGACATATTTAAAAATACCAAATTACTCAATGAAAAAAATATTCTCAGAATATTTCACAGAATACATAGAAGAAAGGCTAACAGAATATATAGACACAGATGAAATAGAAAATGCAATAATAACGATATTAGAAGACGGAGAAATAGAACCATTTGCAAAAGAAATAGAAA
>NZ_AZAX01000014.1:0-43969 GCF_001021175.1 Marinitoga sp. 1155
ATGAAAAATATAACGGTGAAGGGTATCCATATGGACTAAAAGGTGATGAAATTCCAATATGTGCAGCAATAGTTTCTGTTGTAGATGTTTATGATGCTCTACGTTCAGAAAGACCATATAAACGTGCATTTTCTCATGAAGAAGCTATAAATATAATATTAAATGGAGATAATAGAACTAACCCTCAGCACTTTAACCCTGAAGTTTTAAATATACTGAAAAAATACGAAAATGATATTAAAGATTTATGGGATATTATTAATAAAAGATCTTCTAAGTTATTGATTTTGATTAAAAATATTGAAAAACAGAAAAAAAATAGGACATAATCAATAACTATTCTTAAAATAAAAAAGGAAAATTTAAATCTTGTATACCAATATTGCGAAATTGAATTAGTAGAATGTCATAATAAATAATTCCCCGTTACGGGGAATTATTTATTATTTAAAAACTACTCATCTAATAATCTTTTTGCAATTTGATTTGCTTTTTGAGGATTTGCCTTTCCCTTTGTTTCTTTCATAATTTGACCAACAAAAAATCCTAAAAGTTTTGTTTTTCCATTTTTATATTGCTGATATTGTTTAGGATTATTTTCTATTACTCTTTTTACTATTTCTTCAATTATATTATCATCATCAATTTGTTCTAATCCCTTTTCATTCACAATTTCTGAAGGCATTTTTCCAGTTTTAAACATTTCTATAAATATTTCTTTTGCTATTTTAGTTGATATTTTTCCGCTATCCAATAATTTTTCAAGTTCTTCGTAATGTTCAGCTTTTATTCTTACATCCTTTAACTCAAAATTATTTTTATTCATTTCTCTCATTAAATCTGTAATTATCAGATTACTTACAAATTGTGGATTTTTAACATTTTTTACAGCATTTTCAAAGTACTCAGCCAATTCTCTATCTCCGGCAAGAATATCCGCATCATACTTTTTTATTTTGTATTGCTTTACAAATCTTTCAGATTTTTCATCTATCATTTCTGGCATCATATTTTTAATTTCATCTATTTTTTCTTTTGTGATTATAATAGGTGGAATATCAGGTTCTGGAAAATATCTATAATCCGCTTCTTCTTCTTTTGAACGCATGGAAAATGTTGATCTTGTTGAAAAATTCCAGCCTCTTGTCTCTTGAGGTATTCTTTCACCTTTTTCCATTAATTCTATAATTCTTTTTCTTTCATATTCAAGTGCTTTTTCAACAAATTTAAAAGAGTTTATATTTTTTATTTCAACTCTATTACTGTGTATATTTTTCTCTGTATCAGTTATTGATATATTTGCATCACATCTTAAAGCACCTTTTTCCATATCTCCAGAAGAAATTTCAGCATATCTCAGTATATTTCTCAATTTTTCCATGAATTTTCGTGCCTCTTCAGGAGATTCAATATCAGGTTCTGTAACTATTTCTATTAAAGGTATACCGCTTCTATTATAATCAATATAGCTATAAGACGCATTTTCCAGATTCTCTCCTTCATGAAACATTTTCCCAGAATCTTCTTCGAGATGCATACGTCTAATACGTATTTTTTTCCCATCTACTTCTATATACCCATTATTTGCAAGTGGATAAAAGTATTGGGTAATTTGATATCCTTTTGGAAGGTCTGGATAAAAATAATTTTTTCTATCAAATCGTGAAAATTTATTTATTTTTGCATTTAATGCTAATGCAGCCTTTATTCCAAGATTTAAAGCTTCTTCATTAAATATTGGCAATGCGCCAGGTTGCCCGGTACAAACAGGACAAATATTGGTATTAGGTGAGCTTTCAAAGGCATTAGCAGAACACAAACAAAATGCTTTTGTTTTAGTTAATAATTGAGTATGTATTTCAAGTCCTATTGTTGTTTTGTATTTCATTTAAAGCACCTCCGGTAAATCAAGTATACCAAAAATATTTTCAAGCTGTTTTGCCGCTCTTAGTAATTTAGCATCTTCAATAGGTTTTGATATAAGATGAATTCCAAAGGGTAAATTGTCTATTTTTCCTGAAGGGATGCTAATAGCTGGTGCTCCAATCATATTTGCAGGAATTGTAAATAAATCCATTAAATAATATTGCAAAGGTGATTTTAATTCTCCGAATTTTGGAGGTAGTATTGGTGATGTAGGAGTTAATACAGCATCATAGTTTTCAAATATCTTTTCAAAGTCATTATTCAATAAATTTCTTATTTTAGCTGCTTTTGCATAATAGGCATCATAATATGCTGAACTTAGTGTAAAAGCTCCCATGAATATTCTTCTTTTTACTTCCATTCCAAACCCATTATCCCTTGTTTTCATATATGTGGTTTTAATGGTTTTTTCTTCCTTTCTTAATCCAAATCTTATTCCATCATACCTTGAAAGGTTAGAACTTGCTTCTGATGGAGCAATAATGTAATATATAGAAACAGTATACTTTAAATGAGGAATAGATACTTCTTCCACTATTATTCCAGCATTTTTTAAAGATTTTATATTATCTTTAAACATATCTAATACTTTTTTATCTATTCCCTCTAATTCAAATATTTCTTTTGGTATTGCAAGTTTTAATCCTTCAATTTCTTTATTCAGATTAGAGGTTAAATCCCATTTTATATCCAATGTAGTTGAATCATTTTCATCCCTTCCGCTCATAATTTCTGCTACAATAGCAGCATTTTCTACATTTCTTGACAATACACCTATCTGATCCAGCGATGAGGCAAATGCTGATAATCCATATCTTGAAATAGCTCCATATGTGGGTTTAAATCCAACTATACCACAGAATGAAGCTGGTTGTCTGACAGAACCACCTGTATCAGATCCTAAAGCAAAAGGAACTATTTTTGCTGCTACTACCGCAGCTGAACCACCGCTGGATCCTCCAGGAATTCTTTTTAAATCCCATGGATTTTTTACTGCACCAAATGCTGATGTTTCATTTGACCCTCCCATTGCAAATTCGTCTAAATTTGTCTTTCCCATAACTGTAAATCCAGCATTTAATAATCTTTCAACAGCTGTTGCTGTATAAGTTGAATTATAGTTTTCAAGTATTTTTGATGCACAGGTGTTTTTGGTTCCTTTTACCTGTATGTTATCTTTTACCAAAAATGGTGTAGAATAATATTTCCCGTCTTTATTCCCGTCTATTCTGGTAAATTCTATAATAGCATTTATTTTATTATTTATCTTTTTCGCTTTTTCTAAATCAAAGTTAAAGTTTTTCATAAAGCGCCTCCTTATTACCATCTTGTTGTTATATTAATTCCACCTACTTTAGGAATTAAATCCAACCTTTTTAGAATTTCACGTTTATCTTCTGTCAAATATATTCTGGATATCTGAATTAAATTGCTCTCCATGAATTTATAAGCAGGATATCTTTCAAATACTTCATCAAAACCTAAAATATCCCCATTGTAATCAAGAATTGAAACATCTGTTGATAAAAATTCTTTTGGATGCATTAATGCAAGTTTATATGGGGTGTCTATTACAAATAAATTTTCAAAATTATCCATAATATAGGAAAGTTCTAATTTATCTTCTTTATCTATATTGGAATTGATTGTAGCTTTTATATTATTTTTTAATTGTTTTAAAACATTTTCTGCTACACTTACACTAATTACTGAAGGATCTAAACCCGTAGTTGAAAATGGTATCTCTATTAGTAATTTCCACAGGTCTCTTGATTTTAACCTCTTTACAAGATTATATGCTTTTGCGATTTTATCAGCTTTCTGCATCAATTCGGGATTAATTAAATTGTTTCTGCCTTTTTCATATACCTGTTCATATATAATTTCTATTTCATTAATTATTCTTTGATCAGTTAATGATGTAAATTTATCTAAATCTTTAACCCTTGATTTTAAGTCTAAAATATCATCTGCAAGACGTAATATTTCCTGAATCATTTGGTCAGCTGCTCTGGATGTTTTATGAAAATAAACATTTTTATACATCATGAATCTTGCAAACAAAACAGTATATATATTATCTATAATCTTTATGTTATAACATAATTTCTCTTTGTTTTTTTCTTTTTTTATAAATGCATTTCGTATTATTCTATCAAGATCACCTGTTCCAAAATCTCTTGTACCAGCGTAGTATGAGTCTCTTAAAACAAAATCCAATCTATCTGCTCCAAGAGGTCCCTGAACTATGTTGAATTCTGGGCTTCCGCCAGTATTTTCGGCTTCAAATAATTCATTTATCATGTTCATAATATATTTTAAAGCTTCTTTTATATCAGCTTCTTCATCTTTTATTTCCTTTTTTACTGTTAATGATAAATCTTTTAAGAAATCATTTTTTGTTCTTGCATCATTTAATTTTTTATATACATTGTATGTTTGATCAATTAATTTTGTATTGAGTATTTTTTTTCTATATTCATCATGTCCATCCTTTAGTCCCATTCGTTTATAAATTACATCATCAAATTGGTGACTGTATGGCCCATGCCCCAGATCATGTAATAATCCTGCTAATCTTAATATTCGCGTTTTTTGATGATTATTTTCAAAAAGTTTTTTTGCGTATAACCCTGCTATATGCATAACGCCCAAAGAATGTGAAAATCTTGTATGTGTAGCGCTTGGATATACGTATTCCGCACCAGCCAATTGACTTAAATATCTTAGTCTTTGCACCAGTGGGGTATCTGCTATAACTATTTCCAGAGGATATATAAAGATTTCAGAATAAATGGGATCTCTGGAAACTTTAAAATATAATTTTTCCATAATTTAACCCCCTATTATAAATTGAATATCAAAAATTAATAACCATATAAATGAAATTAATATTAATATTAAACTGATGTAAGCGGATATTTTCCACTTTTTATATGATGTATATGTATCTGAAACAGATGTGAGCCATCCAAATGTAAATCCAGTAATTAGTCCTCCAATATGTGCGAAATTATTTATTCCAGATGAGGTAAACCCTAAAAAAAGGTTTATTATAATTACAGGTAATAACGCTGTTCCTGTCATTGGCTTCATCATAGGTGGGGTATCTTCTCTGAAACCTGCCCCAAATAGCAAACCAATTAAACCAAATATTGCACCACTTGCTCCAACAGAAAATGCATCCGGCATAAATATCTGCGTTAACAACGAGCCGCCAATTCCAGATGCAAGGTATATGGTTATAAATTTATAAGGTCCATATACCCTTTCAACAATATTTCCAAGATAATATAATGCATACATATTAAAGGCTATATGCAGAAAACCGCCATGAACGAACATGGACGTAATAAATCTAAAATATTGATGTGATATGGTAATTAATTTACCATATTGTGCTCCTGCAAAAATTAAGGTATATACATTTGAAAATGCACGAAATCCACCGCCAAATACGAACATCATAACAAAGACCAGAATATTTATAGTAAAAATTTTTTGTGTTATGTTATCAAAATCAAAGATTTTTTTAATAAATTCCATTTCTCCACCTCGTTTTAATTATACTTTTGTGACAATTTAATCATTATCTTGAATGGTACATTGCTGCTGCAGACGCACCTAAAATACCTGCGTCTTCTACAAGAGTAGACAACATCACTTTAAAGGTATTTTTGAAAGATGGCATTAAATATAAATTAGTTTTTTCTCTTATAGGATTAAGTAAGTCTCTTCCAGCTTTGCTCATTCCCCCTCCAATTACAACCATTTCCGGATTGAATATGTGAGCATAATTTGCAATAGCTTTTGCAAGAGCATCAGTAATTTTATCAACAACCATTCTGGCTACAGGATCATTTTCTTTTAAAGCCATAAAAACATGTTTTGATTCTATTTTTTCAATATCGCCAGCCAATTCTACGATTTTATTATTTGGTATTTTTATAGAAAATTCTTTTGCCCATCTTGCAGTATTTTTAGCTGATGCAATCGCCTCAATACAACCTCTTGAGCCGCAACCACATAATGGCCCATCTGGATCGATTATAACATGTCCTAATTCAGCCCCGATTCCATCTTTTCCTGTAATCAAAAATCCATGCGAAATAACGCCTCCTCCTATGCCAGTGCCTAAAGTTAATGCGACGAAATGTTTTAATCCCTGTGCAGAACCAAAATACCACTCACCAAGTGTAAATGCATTTGCGTCATTTTCAACAAATGCAGGTATTTTAAAAGTATCTGATACTACTTTTGCTAGTTTGAAATTATGAAATGGTAAATTAGGAGAATATCTGACAATTCCCGCATCTCTGTCGATAGAACCCGGAGACCCTATTCCTATTCCTTCTATTTTATTTATGTTATCTCCTGCAACAATTTCTATACTCTTTAATATATTTTCTACAACTTTTTCAATACCTTTATTTGTTTCAGTTGGAATAGAAACTTTATTTATGATACCTTTAGCTTTTGAAACAAGTCCAGTTTTTATTTCAGTTCCTCCTAAATCAATCCCTATTAAATACATATTTTCTCTCCTTTCTTAATCTATTAATTATAATTTTAACATAAATTTATAGTATAATAAAATAAAATATACAAATTGAGGTGATTTTATGAATATTGGTATTATTGTTGCTGCAGGGAAAGGTAAAAGGACAAACCTTTCTTATCCTAAACAATTTTACCAGATTTTAGATAAAAGTTTGTTAAGAATTACATTAGAAAAATATGAAGATTCTAATTTAATAGATAAAATTGTTGTTGTTGCTAATGAAAAATATATGGAAGAGACGAAAAAGGAATGTTATAATATTAACAAATTGTGTGGTATAATAGAGGGGGGGGAGTCGAGACAGAGTTCTGTATACAATGCTTTAAATTTTCTATATAATAAATTTGGATTTAAGGTTTCTATAGTTTCAATTCACGATGCTGCAAGACCTTTTATTTCTATAAATAAAATTGATGAAAGTATAAAGGTAGCCAAAAAGTATGGGTCTGCTGTATTGGCATTATCTGAAAAAAATTCTTTATCTCGTGTTGTTGATAATGTAATTGACAAAATATTGGATAGAAATGAGGTATATTTACATCAAACTCCTCAATGTTTCGATTTTCAAAAGTTATATAAAGCATATACAAATTTTGAGAATGAACTTAAAGGTTTTACTGATGATGCCAGTATTTTTCATAAAGCGGGAAATTTTGTGAGAGTAATATCAGGAGAAGAATATAATATAAAAATAACAACGGAATTCGATTTAAAATTTGCAAAATGGTTAATAAAGGAAGGTAAAATAAATGTTTAAAATTGGGGCGCATATGAGTACATCTAAAGGATTTCACAATGTTCCACAGGCAACAAAAAAAATAGATGGTAATATTTTTCAAATATTTTCCCATAATCCCAGAACATGGAAAGTTAAATATCCTAAAGATGAAGATATACAGGAATTTAAAAAACAAATGAAAAAGTTTAATATATCTTTTGATGATGTGTTAGTTCATTCTGGTTATTTAATTAATCTTGCAACACCAAATGATGAAAATTGGCAAAAGTCCATAAATTTAATAAAAGAAGAATTGAAAATTACCATATCTCTTGGAATAAAACATTTTAATGTTCATCCGGGTTCGCATCTTGGAGAAGGGGAAGAATTTGGCTTTGATAGAGTTGCAAAAGCTCTGGATATAATATTAGAAGATTTGAATAATACAGACGTAATAATATTACTTGAAAATGTAGCTAAAAAAGGTGGAAATATTGGCTGGAATATGAAACAACTTGGTGAAATAATAAAAAGATGTAGTTTTCCATATAAAATAGGGATAACATATGATACTTGTCATGGTTTTGATTCAAATTATGATATTAGAGATAAAGAGGGTGTGGAAAACTTATTAAGTGAAATTGAAAATTATATAGGGTTAGAAAAATTAAAAATGATACACTTAAATGATTCGAAGTTTCCGTTGGGTGCAGGCAAAGATAGACATGAATTTATTGGTAAAGGTGAAATTGGAATAAACGGTTTTAAGACTTTCTTTTCTTTTAATGAAATAATTAAAATACCTATGCACTTAGAAACACCAGGTGATGATAAAATGCATGCAAAAGATATAAAAGTGATAAAAAAGATTTTAAATATATAGGAGGGATGGAGTATGACAGATAATTTCGAAATCTTCGATGTTGAAGAAGAAAAACCTCGAAGAAAAAAGAATTATTTAAAAAGAATTTTTTGGCTGGTTGTAGTGTTATTGATTTTGGGTTATTTTAGTACCAGTATTTATCAGGTTGGACCATCAGAAATGGGATTGGTGTTGACTTTTGGAAAATATACCTCGTCAACAGGACCAGGAATACACTGGAGATTGCCATACCCCTTTCAATCACATAGAATTGTTGATATTAAAACATTAAAGAAAATTGAAATCGGATTCAGAACAGTTAATTACAGAGGAAGAGTTGAATATCAGCCCGTTACTGAAGAATCATTGATGATTACAGGCGATGAAAACATTGTAAGTCTTGAAGCTGTAGTTCAATATAGAATTGCTGACCCAGTAAAGTTTGCATTTAGAATTTTAAATGGCTTTGATATGGTGAAATTTGCCACGGAAAGCGTATTGAGAGAAATGGTAGCGATTAATCCAATTGATAATGTTTTAACTTCTGAGAGAGATAGAATTGCGATGGAAACGGCAGCAAAAGTGCAAAAAATACTGGATGAATATGGTGCAGGGATTAAGGTAGAAAATGTTTATTTGCAAGAAGTAGCTCCACCCGATGAAGTTGTAAAGGCTTTTGATGATGTTAATAGTGCGAAGCAGGATAAGGAGAAATTTATAAATGAAGCGAATAGATATGCAAATGATGTAATACCAAAAGCACAGGGACAGGCACAGAAAATTTTAAGAGATGCAGAAGCTTATTCATATGAAAGAGTAGCAATAGCAACTGGTGAGGCAAAGAGATTTAAAGCAATGTTAAAAGAATATAAAGCAGCTAAAGATATTACAGAAAAAAGAATTATCCTGGAAGCTATTCAAGATTTGATTCAAAATTCAAAAGAAAAAATTATTGTGGATAGTCCGAATACTCTTAAATTACTTAACTTACCTGAGATAGGTGGTGGTACAAAATGAAAAAAACAACAAAATCAATCATTTTGAGTTTAATAGCAATTATTGTAATATTATTTATTTATACATCATTATTTATTGTTAATCAGGAGCAACAAGCAGTAGTACTTAGATTTGGTGAAATTAAAAAAATTGTTACGGAACCTGGTATAAGTTTTAAAACACCATTTATAGATAATGTGGTAAAATTTGAAAAAAGGCTTATGTTATATGATATAGATCCTGAAAGAATCATTACAGCTGATAAAAAAACAGTTATAGTTGATACATACACTATATGGAGAATAAATGATCCCAAGACGTTTATAGAAAGTATGAGATCGGTACAGTTGGCCTTAACAAGAATAGATGATGTTGTTTATTCAAATGTAAGGGATTTAGTAGCTAAATATACATTAAATGAAGTATTATCCAAAAAAAGGGAAGAAATGTTGACAGAAATCACAAAAAGAAGCAGTGAGAATTTAAAACAGTTTGGAATTGAGATTGTTGATGTTAGGGTTAAAAGAACAGATTTGCCTCCAGATATATCCAAATCTGTATATAATAGAATGATGGCTGAAAGATATTCAATTGCAGCTCAAATAAGAGCTGAAGGACAAAGAGAATCAGAAATTATCAAAGCAGAAGCAGATAAAAAAGTCAAAATAATATTATCAGAAGCACAAAAAAATGCTGAGATAATACGTGGTACAGCCGATGCAAGCGTTATAGCAATTTATGCAGATGCATACAACGCGAGTCCAGAATTTTTTGAATTAAAGCGAATAGCAGATATATATAAGGATTCATTTAAAGATAATATTTTATTATTATCACCTGATTCACCAATACTAAAATATTTGTATGAGGAGAAATAAATGAAAAATAGCATTTTAATTGTTGTGTTGTTATTATTGTTTTTATTAAGTTCATGTTTTTATCCACAAAAAAGAGTAGAGATAAAAATTGAAGGTGACATTGTGTCACCTTCTTTTCCCGTTAAAATAACTGCAAATATAGATAATTACAAATTAAAATTTTTTGATGATCAAGGATATGAAATAACTTTTAATAAGAAAGGAAATTTATATTATTTTACCGATTTAAAAAATGGAAAAAATACGGTGACAATAAAATTATTTGTAGATAATAAGGAAATTTATAAAAAATATATAATTTTATATTTTGATAATATTGCTCCAGATATTGTTTTTTTTAATTATTATATTAAAAGTGGGAATTTAAATATAACAGCATCTTCACCTGCTACAGATTTAAAAGAATTTATATTGGAAGGGAACAATAAAAAATATACATTTAATATAAGTTTAAAAATACCATTAGAAAAAAATAGTGGAGTACTTGAATATAAGTTATATGCAGTGGATAAATATAATAATAAGTCAAAAGATAAAATAATTAAAATAAATACAGATATTGATGAAAAACCAAAAATTTTGAATAACAATCTAAAAATATCATTATTTGGAAAAACAAATATAAAGGTTTCAGACGATTGGACACCAGATGAAGATTTGAAAATAATTCTAAAAACAGGAAAAAACATATATTCGTTAATTAATATAGATGAGGTTTTATTGGATGGTTCAAAAGAGGCAACATTAATAGTTATTGATAATGGTGGAAATTATAGTAAAAAAAGGATGAATGTTGAATTAGAAAAAAACATTCTACCTATTGCAACAGGTAATCCAAAGTTAATAGATTTTTCGGTTGATACATTTGGTTGGAATTATGAAACGAATGTTGATTCATATATTGTTGAAGTTCCATATAAGTATGGATGGAAACAGGCATTAGATACAAAAGCAGCATATGCCAGATTAACCAATGCTAATATAGCAATGATAAGAAAAAAAAGTAAATACGGAACATTGAGTTTTCCATCTCAACCAACGATAAGATTTTCTGGAACTTTTGTTCATCTTGTAAGAAATATCCTTGATTCTTCTGAAGAGAATTTATATTTGCCGCAAATAAATTCCGAGTTTTTAATAGGGGGAGAAACTACACTTGGAGAAAAAAGTGTGGTTATGGTTGAATCTGGAAGTGTCTTGAAATTTGTGTCAAATTCAAAATTAATAATAAAAGGTTTATTTTTTATTATGCCAGGAGCTGGGAAATCTCTTATTAGCGGGAATGGAGAAATTATTGTTGATGGAGGAATTTTCATAGCTTCAAAAACGATTTTTGATAATGTTAAAATAATAGGAAATAAAGCTAAATTAATCTATTTAGAAGATTCCGAATTTTTAGATGGTACAGATTTGTTATCTGTAAATGATTTCAGAATTTGTTTATATAATACATTGGGATATAAAAGTGATTTAAAATTTCACAATACAGAAGAAGTGTATATAAAAGATAGCACATTTAACATATTAACATTTGAAAATGTTAATATGTTTCAATCTGATTTATCTTATTTTAATACTTTAAATATAAATGGATTAACAAAAATTCTCTTAAATAAAACAAATACCTCTAATCTAAGACAGAGCAGATTCTCATGGTCAAAGATCATGAATTCAAACATTGAAAAAATGGAAGTTTCGGATTATTCAAGGAGTATATTATTTCAAACAAATATAGCTACACTTACTACAAATACAGGTGTGGTGATTAAATGAAAGTTGATATTGAAACCCTTTTTAAAGAATTAAGTCTTAAATCTCCAAATAAATTTCATTTACCAACACATGGAACAACATTTCTTTTAGAAATAGCAAAATTGTTGAAAACAGAAAAAGTAATATTAGAATTTGGATCAGGAATAGGAAGTATTTCGATTGCATTAGCTAAAATCTATAATAATATAAAAGTAACAGGTTTTGAGATTCAAAAAGAGCCATATATTTATTCTGTGAATAATTTAAAGAGAAATTTTTTGGAAAGTAGAGTAAATTTCATAAATGACGATATATACAATATTACGAAATATGTTAAAAGAGAGTCTGTGGATTGTATTATTACAAATCCACCCCATTACTCAGAAAAATCATTAAAAAGCCCATATAATGATAGAAAAACAGCAAGAACTTTTAATGAAAAAAATCTTGAAAAGTTTTTTTATGCAGCATATTATGCTTTGAAAAATAAAAAAAGAATGATTTTTGTATATCATCCCACATATTTTGTAACCTTTTTAAATATGGCTCAAAAATACAGGTTTTCATTACAGGAAATATATATTGCATATGGAAATAAAAATAAAACTGCGCAATTAATAGGTGGGATATTAAGAAAAAACGGGGGAGAGAATTTAAAAATAAATCCACCAGTATTTTTAAAAAATAGCAATGAATAAAGGAGGAAACTATGTTAATAACTTTTGAAGGTATAGAAAGTTCTGGAAAATCTACTTTATCTAAAAAGTTAGCAGAATATTTTAAATTGAAAAAATATAATGTTATATGGAACAGAGAACCAGGTGGAACTGAGCTTGGCGAAAAGATCAGGGAGTTGTTATTGGGAGATTATAATATATGTCATATAAGTGAGGCATTGTTATTTGCAGCGAGTAGAGCACAATTGGTGGAGGAATTAATAAAACCAAATATGGAAAAAATTATTATTTTAGATAGATTCGTAGACTCATCTATAGTATATCAGGGATATGCCCGCGAATTAGGTTGGAAAGAAGTTTTTGAAATAAATAAACATGCATTAGATGGTATTATCCCGGATTTAACAATTGTTGTTGATATATCTGTTGAAACATCTTTTAAGAGAATGAAAAATAAGAAAAAAGATAGGATCGAAAAGGAAAATAAAGCTTTTTTTGAAAAGGTTAGAAATGGATTTTTAAGGTTAAAAAATTGGTTTCCCGAAAGAGATATTGAAATAATTAATGGCGAATTGGATTTGAATGAAGAATTTGATATATTATTGAAAATAATAAAAAAATATATATAAACAAAGAAACAACCCGCGATATCTGGGTTGTTTCTTTTTATAAAGAGCTTTTTAAAAATCAATTTCTACTGGTATTAATGTTGCATATTCTGAGTCAGTATAACTGGATAATATACTATATTGCTCATATCCTTCTGGGACAATTATATCAAGAACATAAGGTCCAAAATCTCCTGCATTTTCTGGATATCCTCCAAGTGTCCATTGAGTATTTTCTGGAGTTACAGCTCTATAATGATCTGCTCCATAACCATCCTGAGAACCAACCATAAAATATGCATAAATTCTATTATCTTTTATTTCAAGGAATTTTTTCATTACAATTACAGTTATAATTTTTTCTCCAGGATCAGCTTCCACCTGAACACCTTCTGGAATTTCCTGACCATCAACTGTAGCAAGCAATTGACCATATGATGGCCATCCAGCAACCTTTATAAAATAATCCCATGGATGTTTTTTATCAAATTGGACTCTTGCGCCATCTTTATATGTTTTTGTTAATCCTCCATTTTTCGTATCAAGGTATATATTAATTAGTTGATGTGAAAAACCTTTTGGAGCTCCCCATGGATTTGTCATTTCTCCAAATTTGAATTTGAATACAATTGAATCATCTGCATCATATACTTTTACCCACTCTATATCCCATAAACCTTTAAATGGTTTAAAAGCATTGTCCTTTGGATAAATATATCCACCCGGACCATCTTCATCACCAACAGGATCCTTAAAGGTCTTTATTAATTTTCCACCAATCTCTTTTGGTATTGTTATGTGGACAGGACCTGAATTTGGAGCAAAATCAACGTCTTTAGAGTTATTTTTTTCTGTATGAGCCATAACAACTGCAAGATTGAATTCATCTCCGCTTTTAATTCCAATTAAATCAAATGGTATTTTAAATTCTACTATATTTCCATTAACTGCTATTAAATCCGGAACCTTTCCACCTATCATCCAGCGCTCTGTGCCACTTGCATTATAATAATATAGGTCTTTTCTTGCCGGGTACTTTTGTATATTAAAACTAAATCTTTTTGCAAGTGCAAAACCCAGATCAGTTATTTTTTCTCCAGATTTTGAATAGGCAGTTTTTGTATTTAGACGTTTTGCATTTGGAGTATCGGTATAAATTTCAAGTTTGTAGTATTTTCCCGCTAAATCATCGATAGATTTTTTTAATTCAATAGCTACATATATGTTTGCATTATCCCTTCCTACATAAAAGCCTGAAATCAAATCCCCTTCTTTGTACATTACGCCAGAATCATCATCTGAATAATATGCGCTTTTCGTCATTTCTTTTTCATCAATAATTCCATCTAAAGTAATTTCTACTTTTCCAATATTTCCTTTTGAAGCAGTAGATGGTTTCTTATTTGCTATGAATAAATATCCAGGAATTTTTTCTTCTGAAATACCTACTTTTCTATAAATCTGTATTAATAATTTTTTGAATTGCATATCAAATAATACTTCATTTGAACCTGCATCCTGGTCACTTCCATACCACCAAAACCAGTCACTACCTTCTGCTGCATATAATATGTCAAGAGCTTTTTTAAATTCTTTTTCTGTTAATTTATCTTTATTTTCCATTAAAACTTTTCTGGCTTGAGCTAATCTTTCCCATCCTTCATTTTCTTCTTTTTCACCATACCATGTATCTAAACTTCCTCCTACCCATGAACCTTTTGGTAATTGAGTTAATTCATCTTTAATATCATAACTTTCTATATATTCACCTGGAGTTACCAATTCTATATACGGATCATTTGATAAAGCCTGATAAAATAGTTTTCTAAAATCATTTCCATTATTAGGATAATGTTCCCAGGCATTTTCTCCATCAAGAGCAATTGTAACAACCATATCTCCCACATCATTCATCTTTTGAATTTTATGCAAGGCACTCAAAAAGTCTTTAATTGCATTTTCTTTTGACATATTTGAATATTTAAATCCAATTCTATCAGATAAGTCGGTATCTCTAAAAAATACTATAACACTTTTCCCATCCACCGTTACTTTATATGGTTTATATAATTGTTTGGGATCTCCTGTATTAATTCCTGCCTTTTGTAATATCTGTTTATCTGTTATTATCCATTTTATTCCATCGTCTGCAAACATAGGGACAAGAGGTGTGCTTACAGCCTGCTCTGAAGGCCACATACCTTCTGGTTTTTTGCCAAATATTTTTGTGAAATATTCTAAACCTCTTTTGATTTGTGCTTTTGCATCTTCAGGCCATCCCATATCAACCAATAAAGGGAGTATTGGATGATAATATGGTGTTGTAGTTATTTCTACCTTTCCTTCATCCCACAATTTTTTATATTTATCCACTATTTCAGACATAATTTCATATTGTTTTGATATTACATATTTCAAATCTTCTTTTGTATAATCTCTATCTTTTTCCATTAATGCTTTCAACTTTTCATCTGAATTTATATACTCTATATTTATCCAGTATAGATTCCATACCACTTTTAAATCCAACCAATCTTGGGAAGTAAATTTTTCATTTTTATCTCTTTTTTCTCTTAATTCTTTATATCTTGGGTGAGAATCAATAAATTGTGGATTTATATCAAAAAAATGCCATTTTACAAATTCTTTTTCTTTATCAGTTAAATTATCTTTTAAAGAAAGTTCCAAATATTTATCTTTAGCATTATTATTAACGTAATCCATTAACTGCATCAAAAGCACTGGTGTAATATTAAATGTAACACTTCCAGAAGTCAAATATTTGTCAACCAAATCTGCCATATATGGATAATCATTTATAGCATGTGCTCTAACCCATGGCATTTCAGCATTTAAACTTCCTGGAATTTTATATGATGGTTGATGATGATGCCATACAATAGCAACTTTTAATGGTTCTTTATTCTCATCACCTTTTGGAATTGAAGATAAAAAGTTTTCAATTGCTTCATCAGAAATGTTTTTTACTTCAGGTGTTTCTGATGAATTTGAAGTTTCTTGTGGTGGAATATCTCTCCATGAAGCAATCTTATCTATTTGCAATTGTTCAGTATCTGTTACTATTAATACTCTATTTGAAATTTCTTCGCCATTTTCATCTTTTTCAACAGTATCCCAATTTCCTCTTGTATATTTGTATTCCAATCTTTTTCCTACTTCAGTATCCAGTGTATAAACAGCTTTATTCCCTTTTCTTTCCATTTCAAGCTGGCCTGGATCCCAATTGTTAAAGTTGCCAACAATATATATAGAATCAGAGATGGGTGTATTTTGTGGAAGATTTACTTCAAATATAACTTTTGCTTTTTCACCTGGTTGAGCTTTTGTTTTTATTTCGGCTGGAACATCTGCCCAACTTTCAACAACATCTTTTATAGTTTTAGTCTCATCAGCAATAACTTTTCTATTTTCAATTTCACCACCATCTTTATCTTTTTCAACAGTCCCCCAATTTCCTCTCGTGTATTTGTATTCAATTTCTGTATCCTTTTCAACATTTAAAACAACTGTTCCAATATTTCCATTTCTTTTTAAAAGATAATTATCATCTTTTGGATTCCAATCATTAAACGATCCAACAATATAAATATTTTCATCTTCTGGAGTATTCTCTGGTAAAGTTACTTCAAAGGTTAATTCAATAAGAGATTCGCTAGTTTTTTCTGCGTTCTCCACATCAGTAGCATTAATTTCAGATTTTATTTCACCTGGTGAAACTTTTTGTTCTGTTTGAGCACTACAACTAATTAAAAATATCGATAAAACTATAAATACAACTACAAAAAAAATCTTAGAGAACTTTTTACTCATAGTAAATGTAACCCCCTTTTAAAATAATATAATTTTTGTGTTTATATATTTATAACAATAACCATTTGAAATTATACACTAATATGATATAAAATTTCAAGTTTTTTATAAATATCATATATAAAAAGCTAAATGAGATTTTTACGATGTCTAAAAAATCAAATTCACTCAGGCAGCTCGATTGCTTATCCTTAAAATTATTCATTCTCAGCCGTCGCATCGATTTTTCATCCATGAAAAAGCTTCACTCAAAAAAACGTCCTGTTTTTTTGACGGCTTTCATTTACGCTTAGATTTTTTAGGTATAAAAAATCTAAGGGAAAAGGAGAGCAATAGCTCAAAGGTTTTTTTATTAAAATCCAATTTTTAATCCAATAACCCACCGTAGGTGTGTTAAGGGCAATCTTCGAGCCTTCGTTTCATTTGAGACTTTTTAGACAACCTATAAGATTTTTATTTTTGAAAAAATTTCATTATGTGGTAAAATTCTTTTAGTTAGATTTTCTTAAAATGAATGGAGGGAAATTTATGGAAATAATCAATAATATAAATAAAATGAAGAACATTAGAAATGAGTTAATAAAAAAAGGTAAAACTATAGGTTTTGTTCCAACTATGGGATATTTGCATAAAGGGCATTTATCTCTTGTAGAGCAAGCAAGAAAAGATAATGATATTGTTATAGTAAGTATTTTTGTAAATCCAACACAATTTGGTCCAAATGAAGATTTTGATAGATATCCGAGAGATATGGAAAGAGATATGGAAATGCTAAAACCATTTAATGTGGATTACATTTTTCATCCATCTGTGGAAGAAATATATCCAGAAAATTATTCAACTTATGTTGAGGAAATAAAATTGACAAAAGTTCTTTGTGGAAAATCAAGACCTGGACATTTTAAGGGTGTAACAACTATTGTTTCTAAATTGTTTAATATTGTAAGACCTACCAGAGCATATTTTGGTCAGAAGGATGCTCAGCAATTTAGAGTTTTAAGAAAGATGGTTAATGATTTAAATATGGATGTCCAGATGATTGAAATGCCTATTATCAGGGAACATGATGGATTAGCAATGAGTTCAAGAAATATCTATTTAAGTAAAGAAGAGAGAATACAGGCACTTGCGTTGAATAAATCATTAAAAAAAGCAAAAGAATTATATGAAAACGGTGAAAAAAGTGCCAAAAAAATTAAAACTGAAATGCAAAAAATTTTTAATGAATATCCTTTAGTAAAGGTTGATTATATTGAGATTGTTGATGAATATACTCTTGAAAATGTTGAAAATATTTCTGATAAAGTTCTCATTGCAGTAGCTGCTTTTGTTGGAAAAGCAAGGTTAATTGATAATATTATTTTGGGATAGGAGGATATAAATGTTTAGAATATCTATGAAGGGGCTGTTGAATTTAGTATCTATTTCTATTTTAGGGATTTTAATAATTGTTATAATTTATTTTTTTCAATTTGATCTGGGGGAAAATATTTCTAACCCTATTACAGAAAGTATAATGAATAATTTAGAAAGTAAAGGAGATTATATTTCTCTATATTTTGAAAATGAAGTAGAAAAATTAAAATTAATGCCAAAACAAATTTCTTATAATTCCACTAAAACATCCAATATACTACAATATTTAAAAAGCAAATTAAAAGAATTTCCAGAATTCGAGGAATTTTTCATAGCAAATTCTGATGGAGAAAGTATTTCAAGTTCAAATATATTTACAAATATTTCGCGATATAGATATTTTCAAGAAATATATACCAATAATAAAAAATGGGCAATTAGTGATATTTTCACTTCTAAAATATCTGGAAATACTGCTATAATAATTGCAGTTGAACACTATGAAAATGGTAAAAAATACATTTTTGGCGGTTCGCTAAACTTAAAAGAATTATTTTTAAGTACAAATGCTTTTAAATTTAAGAAAAAAGGGGAAATATTTTTTGTAGATAATCTTGGTAGTTATTTTAGCGTTAACAATGATGGAAGTATTAATTCCAGTACATTTGCCAAGAATTTTCGAGATAATATAATAAGAGATTTAAAAAATTCAGATGGTTTCATGAAAATAAGTAAAAATAAAAAAGATTATTTGCTTTTTGTAAGCAAAATCGATTATATAAACTGGAAAATGGGGTTTTATGTTGAAAAAAAACTTATATTTCCATCCTTTACAAAATATTATTTAATTGGATTAGGGTTGTTTTTATTCCTGAGCTTTTTGGAAATACTTTTTAATCATATTATATTGAAAAAAAGATTTTATAAATCAATTGATATAATGAAAACAGAATTGAAAAAAATAAATGAAATGAACTTTGATTCTACAATAAATGTAAGAGAACCCATGTTTGTTGATTTTTCGGATAACTTGCAGCTAACAATGGTAAATTTAAAAGAACAATTTAATAGTTTTTCCAGACAGATTAATAATCTGGAAAATAATATAAATAAAACAAGTGCTTTAATTCAGGAAGAAGTATCAAGGATAAATGAAGAAAACAATACTATTGAAAAGCTTTCAAAAACTTTTGAAGCAATATCACAATCTGTATATGATTCACAAAAGGTTTCCGATAATTTTAAAAGCAAATTGAATTCTTATGATAAAGAGCTCGAAAAATTGCGTCATAATCTATTAAAATCAAAGGCTAAAATTCCTTATTTCAATGAATTGATTTCTAAAATAACAGATATTTCTGAAAAAGTAAGTGAATTATCTTTTAGAGCAGAAATATTATCTTTAAATGCCGCTTTAGAAGCATCAAAAGAGAAAAATTCATTAACATTTGCAGTAATTGCATCGGATATGAGAGATATGTCTTATGTACTAAAAGAATATAATTCAAAAACACATTCTCATATTTTTCATATCATTGAAGATTTAAATGAATATAAAAATACATTAGATGAATTATTTAAAACCATAGATTTAAATATTTCTGAAATTAGAACTGTTTCTACAAGCTATAATGATATAGAAAATTTTATTAAAGAATATTCTATATCATCTGCTCAGGTAAAAAATGCACTTAATTTATTAAAGCTTATCATAAATAAAAATAAAAATATTATGGATAGTATAGTAGATAATTTTAAAGATATAGAAAAAAATTATGATGAGTTAAAGAAAATGTTTATTTCAAGAAAAACACCAAAAAACCTTGAAGATATATTTAAAAAATTAGAAGCCATAGAAAAAAAGGAAGAATCAGGAAGTGAAACTAATGAAGAAGAATCCGTTTAAAGAATTAAAAAAAGTAATACTTTTAAAAGAGAAAATTGAATATTATGTTGTTTTTAAAGCAGATGAGATAACTTATGCATTAAAAACAGATAATATAAAAGAGTTTATTCCTGCTTCTGAAAAAAAGGATTTGCCAAATACTCCAGAATTTATTGTAGGAGTGGTAACCCAAAATAATCAACCTATTACATTAATTGATTTAAATAGATTATTAAGTGAAAAATTCCAAGAATACAATAAAGATAATATTATAATAAATTTTGAATTTGAAAAGAAAAATTATGGTTTTTTTACGAATAAAATTATTGATGTAATCCCCGTAGAACAAATGGCGTTAAATGATGTTGGAGATGAAATGCAGGAATTTTATTTTGTTGAAAACACTTTTTCTTTAGAAAATGAAATTGTTTTGATAATCAATGTTGAGAAGATTTTAAAAAATAAATAAAAAAAATAAAATTCCGGCTTTTGCCGGAATTTTTATCTAAGTAATTGTGTAACCTGTTGAGGTAATTGATTAGCTTGAGAAAGCATAGCAGTACCTGATTGTAATAAAATTTGTTGTTTTGTGTATTCGGCCATTTCTTTAGCCATATCAGCATCTCTAATACGACTTTCAGCAGCCGTTAAGTTTTCCTGAGCAACTCCTAAGTTCTTAATAGTATGTTCCAACCTATTCTGAGAAGCCCCTAATTTTGCTCTAAATGCAGATACTCTATATACTGCAGCGTCGAGAGCGCTAATTGCAAATTCTGCATCACTTTGTGAACTTATCTTTACATTAGAGGAAATCCCCAAATCATCTGCCTTCATACTTTCAAAACCTAAAGTAATAATCTGACCTTCATTTGCACCAATATGGAATTTTATAGGATCGACATTTGACGTAACAATACCATATACAGCTACAGAACCACCATCAACTTTGGTTCCCGAAGCCAGAGTTCCACCATAATCATTTATTTTAGCAATTTGGTTTGAATCCCATGTAATACCAATAGTTGCTGACCCCCCACTTAATGTAACAGCTATTCTTGAACCGGATAAAGTTACATTTGCAATTGTAACCTGAGCAACTCCATTTGAATCAATTCTTGAAATTTTTATATCTAATTGTGATGTTGCGCCACCTCTAAATTGTCCAACTTCAATAATAAAGTTACCACTTGTTGTGATGTTTGATGAATATGCTCCAACTGCGAAGTGAGCGGAACCTGGAGCAACAATTTTAGCTTCAGCTGTTCTTGTTCCTTTAATTGAACCATCTAATAAGTTTTTTGTATTAAACTGTGTAGTTTTTGCAATTCTGTTAATTTCATCTCTTAATTCCTGAAATTCATTTTGTAATTGATCTCTATCTGCATCGGTATTTGTTTCTGTTGAGGATTGGACAGCTAATTCTCTCATACGTTTTAATATTGAATGCACCTCATTAAGCGCACCTTCAGCAGTTTGAATCATTGATACAGCGTCTTGAGCATTTTTAATAGCTTTATCGAGACCTTTTATCTGGTTTCTCATTTTTTCTGAAATAGCCAATCCAGCAGCATCATCAGCAGCTCTATTAATTCTTAAACCAGAAGAAAGTTTTTCTAAAGTTTTACCCATACTTCCTTTTACGTTGGATAAAGTTCGCCATGCATTTAAGGCTTCCATGTTGTGATAAATCCTCATAAGTTACACCTCCGTGTTTATGTTATTTGGTTTTAAAATTGATAGTATAAGGTATACTTTCAGCAGCATTTGCTCGAGTATTTCCGAATTCATCTTCAATTTGAGAAGGATCTATTTTTATTGTCCAAGTTTGAGAAGAATCGAGTGTTATATTTTCAAGTATTCCGCTATATTTTATAAATTTATTTTTTTGACTGGCTGAAATAGGAATATTTATTATGGTATTTGTTCCAGTTTCAGGAATATTTATGCTAACATTTAAAGATGCTTTTTGTTCTATTTCAGATTCATCATAGAATTCAATAATAATTCTTGGATTAACGATGGGATTGCTAATTTCTAAATTATAAAAATCATATGTATTTTCTTTTGAAAAAACGTCTGTACCTTCAATTGAAATCCTATATAATTTTGGAGGATTTTTCTCTTTCACCAAAACTTCAAAATCTTTGGTTACAGAATAATTACTATCTATATCTTTAACTTTAAGTTGAATATAATTATGCCCTTCTGGAAATTCATAAGAGGTATATTTAAATGTTCTCGTTTGAACAGGATTTGATTTAAACAATTCATTATTATTAATATAAATAGAATATACATAGGTTGCTGGATATGAATATTCCGATTTTATATCAAAATTCACATCAAAATCATTTAATCTGGTGGACTCTGGATCAACGATAATTTTTTCAGGTAAATAATATAAAGTAGTGCTTGCATCTGAATTTTTCTGTATTAAAGAAAAATTTAAGTTAAAATTATTAATAGATTTAGAAACTTTAAAGGTCTTATAAAATTTTTTTGAAAAACTCGTATCGGATTTTGTTATTGTTAATTCGAGTTCATAATTTCCAGAATTTAAAAGCATCTTTTCTGTTTCTAAAATAGTACTATTAGTTGTTATATCCAGTTTTTTATAATCAATACCATCTTTTTTCAATAAAAATTTATAATTTAAATCATTTGAAAAATCATAATTTTTATTAACTAACACTTTGAAAAAAATAGGATCCTTATCAGTTAATAACGATTTATCATCTATTTTTATTTCATTATCAAGATAATCTTTTTTATATATATTGAGAGTAGCAGAAAATTCTTCGATCTTTTCCACATTAAATGTATAATTATTTTCAGTTGAATCTTTTGAAATTAAATTTTTAGCGATTATATTTAAATTATTAATACCATCATTCAAATATATTGGACCATATTTGAATTGTTTTTTTTCGGTAGTAACTTGGGTTATTTCATTATCACCATTGGATATATTAAAAAGATAGGATGCTGGTAAATCATAATTTTCTTTTATATCCATCACAATATATATTGGATCAATAGTTGACAAAGTTGAATTATTTGTTATAATTGGCCCATTGAAATCATTTTTATGAATTTTTGTTATTAAATTAAAAGAAGTATCTATATTTTTAGGATTTAGTTCTACCGTTGTTCTTCCAAACCCATTATTCGTTGTGTCATATACTTCAACAGAGACAATGTGATTTTTCTTTTTTAAAAATATTGGTGTTGATTCAAAAGTTTTGTTTTTTAAAGTACCATTTTCAATTAAAGAATTATCCAAGAATATTTTGTATGAAAAATCACTGCTATATATAATTTTCGGATCAATGGATACAATTATGGAATAATTTCTATATGGATAATATTCGTTATTCTCAATAAAACTCCCATCCTCTACATTTTTGAATTTTAAAGAAGGTTCTAATTCTTTTTTATAATCATAAACATTAATATATAATTTATTTTTACTTGTATGTTCTTCTCCACCGATATTAAAAATACCAATTATTTCATATTTTCCTGGCTCTGTTAATTTATATGTGCCAGATAAAGTGTTTTGATTCAAAGGATTTAAATTAATAGTTTTGATATTCTCAGTGTTTTCAGTATTTATTATTTTTAAATAAGCCTGTCCAATATTTGCAAGGGGAGAATCTATTCTTAATATAATTTCACCTGTTGCATCATTTATATCCTTATTTATCACAGTCTTTGTTTGTGCTGAAAAGGAGATTTCTACAACTATTTTAAATTTTGATTCAACAGGTTTTAAACAGGATGAAAATATGAATAATAATATAATTATCACTATATATAGAACTTTTTTCATAGAATCCCTCCATGGAATAATCTTTCAATTTATCATTCTTTAAAGAAAGAAATTTTCCTAAATAAATATCAAAGATAGAATATTAAAAATAATTAAAAATATACAGTAAAATAAAATTATAAAATTTTAAATAAATTTTTGACATAGATTGTCATTATTTATATGTACTTGTCAATATATGTTTAAAATTGGTTTTTGATTTTTTAGTATATTATTGATATAATACTGTACACAACATTGGAGGTGATGATTATATGAGCTTAAAGGCTAAAATAATTTCTGGATTTTCGGTAATAGTAGTAATTGCAATAATAATAGGAGTTTTAGGGTTGCTGTCTACAAATAATATAAAAAACTATGTTTTAGATATTGCCAATAAAAACTTACCTAAAGTTCAAAAAATATTGTCAATACATCAGCTTCAAACATCTATAGAAAAGTCTGAAATGACTTTATTAGGTTTGACTGATGCAAAATTAAGAGAAGAAGAATACAAAAGAATGAAAGAAATATGGGATTCAATTAATCAGTTAATTAAAGAATATGAAAGTTTTAATCTGTCTGTAGAAGAATCAAAATATTGGAAAGACTATAAAAACAAATTAAGTATATGGAAAAAAGAACATACAAAATTTATGAACTTATCAAAACAATTAGATGAAACAAAAATATTGGATCCGAAATCTTTAAAACTTGATATAAAAACATATGAAAGCGAATTGTATAGACTGGCCTGGATAATTGAAAAAGCAATCCTTGAAAAAGAGCCTTTTAACGAAGAGTTGAATCCAAGAAATAGTGCTTTTGGTAAATGGTTAGATTCTTATAAAACAGAAAATGATTATTTAATTGATATGTTAAGTGATATGAAAAAATATAATGAAGGATTTTTAAAAACAGCAAAAACTATAAACAATGTTATAAAAAAGAAGAATGAAAAACAGATAGCATTAATGCAGAGAGTATATAATAATTCTCTTATACCGTATTTAGAAAATATATTCGAAACTTTTGAAACAATAAATCAAATAGCAGATGAAGCTTTACAATTAAAAGAGCAAATGGCAGATCAAAGTTTAAATATTAATCTTCCTTTGTTTGAGGAAACGGCAAATGTGTTGAAAAAAATAGTTGCTTATAATAAAACAGAAGCTCTTCATAAAGGTGAAGAAACAGTTTCAAAAGTGAAACAGGCGTTAATAGTGGTTATCTCTTCAATAGGTATAGGAGTTTTAATCTCTATTATATTTGGTTGGTTAATTATAAAGAACATAATAACCTCAATAAGAACATTGATGAAAAAAATCCAATCATTTGGAAAAGGAGATTTAACAGTAGCCTTTAAAATAAAGGGAAAAGATGAAATTGCTCAAATGGCCAGCGCATTGGACAAAATGGCATGTGATTTACGAGATTCAATGAAACAAATATACAATGCATCTGATAAACTGGCGTTATCCTCTAATACACTAGCCTCAATATCCGAAGAACAAAATGCAATTTCAGAAGATTTAGCTTCACAATCAAAAGTTATAGAATCAAATACAGAAGATGCATCTGCATCTGTTGAGGAAGTTTCGTCTGGGGTTGAAGAAATTGCAAGTTCTGCTCAAATGATATCTACAAATGCAGAAGAATTATCCTATAAAGCAAATGAAACATCAGAAGCTGCAGTGAATGGTGAGAAATCAGTAAAGAAAATAGTCGATATAGTTGAAAATGCAGTAACAGAATCACAAAACACTCAGGAAAAAGTAAATGAATTAGCCGAGAAAGTACAAAATATTGGTAATATAGTAGAAACTATAAATCAAATAACAGAGCAAACAAATCTGTTGGCTCTAAACGCAGCAATAGAAGCGGCAAGGGCTGGTGAAGCTGGAAAAGGATTTGCTGTTGTTGCTGATGAAATTAGAAAGCTTGCAGAACAGAGTAAAGCATCTACGGAAGAAATAGCAAAGATATTGATTTCAGTAAAAGATGGAGCATTAAGCGCTAACGAAGCAACAAACAAAGTAGTAAAAGTCATTAAAAATATCGATGATGAATCAGAAAATATAGTTTCGCAGTTTAAAATAATTCATGATAGAGTTGAAGAAATGGTTATGAAAGTACATGAGTTATCTTCTGCTGCAGAAGAACAAAGTGCATCTACAGAAGAAATGGCTGCTGCTATGGATAGAATATCAAAAGTGATATCCGAAATATCTGATCAGGTTAAATATATGGTAAATGCGATAGAACAACAAAATGAAAGTTCCAGACAGGTTAATGAAAATGCAGAAGAAGGAAATAAATTATCCAAATCATTGATGAATTTAATAAACAAATTCAAGATATAACATATAATAAAGGTACATTTACATGCACCTTTATTATAGTGAGTAAATAAAAAGCAAAATTACAAAAATATAAAATTAATAATAATTTCAATATAATAAAAGGGGCTAATGCCCCTTTTATTATATTGAGTGTTTTCCAGGTGTTTTGGCAAATAGTCTCGTTTTCTCCACATGGTCAAGTGAAAGTATCCATCTTGTAAATCTTTCTATTCCAATGCCGCATCCAGCAGAATGCTTTAATATGCCAGCTTTTGCTACTTTTAAATAATCTTCAAATTGTTCGGGTGGTGTATTTTTCAATTTCATTCTTTTTAATATCTGTTCATATTCATGTTCCCTTTCTCCACCTGAAACAGCTTCTTCAAAACCTTCTGGATAAATTAAATCAAAATCAAGTAAAACATCAGGTCTTTCAGGGTCCTGTTTATCATAAAATTCTCTTTCTAATAGAGGAATGTCAATCATCCAAAATGGCTCATCAGCATTTAAAGAAGCAATTTTTTCATAATCATCTTCACCATATTTCTCTTTTAGTTCTTTAACAGTATAACGTTTAAAAGGTTTAGAAGGTGTTTTTAATGATGGATGATATTTTCTAATTATTTCCGGGAATTTTTTTCTTATATTTTTGATTGTATAAATAATAGCATCTTCCATTACATCAAAAACTTCTTCTCTGCTTGCCTCCAACATTTCCATATCAATTTGAACAAAATCAAATAAATGTCTTCCAGAATCCATCTTATCTTCGGTTTCAAGTCTTACATTTGGTGAGACTATATAAATTTTCTTATGAACTAGAACAGCAACCTGTTTGTGCAATATCATAGATTTAGTAACTGAATATTTTTGACCATAATATTCAAATTCAGCTTCAAAATGCGGATGGTTTAGTGGATCTGTTATTGGAGAAACAGTAACAGGTAGCAACTCCACAAATCCTTTTTCATCCAGTGCATGTCTGATACTTTTCAAAATTTCATGTTGGATTAATGTAGCGTCTTTAAAAACAGAATTTTCTAAATATTCTTTTACCAATTCAACAGTGTCAACCTTTCTTTCCCTACTTTCAATAGTTTTTTTAGTCATAATACCCTCTCCCTTCAAAAAATTAAATTTATAAGAATCTCTCCCTCTCCGTAATATGTTTTTCAATTATTTTATATTTAAATAAAAAACCGGCGCTGGTATGAAAACATCCAGCGCCGGTGATTGTATATAAAACGAGCTACCTCGCGTTACACCAACGCTGGTTGATATTATTATTATTGAAATTATTTAATTTTATTGATAATATTATAATCATATGTTACACCACCTATAAGATTTTTTCATATTATACTATATTTTTTTGCTATTGTCAACTACGTTCAAAAAATTCATCCAATTTCTTAAAAGAAAGTTCCATTGAAATAGGTCTTCCATGAGGACAAGTTAAGATATTATATTCAATAATTTTTGAAACTAATTTTTCAAGCCCTACAGGGTCATCACCGGTTTTTACCGCTGCTCTGCATGCCATTGTGGCTATTGCATGGTCAAATACCTTGTCTAAAGATTCTATACCTTCAAGTCGTAACTCATCAAGTATTTCAATTATCGTTGCTTGAGGATCATTTATTCTTAAATTGGATGGAAATCCCATAATAAAGTATTCATCGCTATTTTTTGTTATTTCAAATCCCAATTTTCTTAATTTTTCGATATGTTCTTCCAAAATATCTTTTCTAACTGCATCAAGATTTAGTTCTATTGGTAACATTACCATCTGTGTTGTTATATTTCCATTTTCAAAAAATTCCTTTTTTAAATCTTCATATAACACCCTTTCATGCGCAGCATGAAAATCTACAAAATGAATAGAATCCTTTAACTCCAGGATTATATATCTACTGGCAACAACGCCTATTATTTTATAGTAGTCTAAGTTCGGTGTTTTTTCTTTTTTGGATTCAATCGGTTTTATATTATTTATGATATTACTATTAATAAGATTTTTTAGCGTATTTTTTTCTTTGAAATTATTAACCTTTTTTTCATTTTGAATATGTAAATTTATTCTATTATCTTTTTTCTTTTTAATTAAAAATGTATTATATTTTTCTTCTTTTTCTGATATTGTTGGAATTTGATTGTATGAGTTTCCTTTAATAAAAGAATTATTATTATTTATTTTTTTATCTAAATCTCGTTCTAAACTTATATGATCGGTAGTATTTTGCTTAATTTTACTTTTTTCAATGTCAATAGACATTTTAAATCTTGTTTCTTTTATAAGCATCTCACGTATAATTTTTTTAAATCTATTATAAATAATTCTTGACTCAGAAATTTTTACCTCAAGTTTTTGAGGATGAACGTTAACATCCACCTCTTTTGGATCGATTTCAAAAAATATAATTCCATATGGATGACGTCTTGATTCAAGCATTTCACCATAACCCGCTTCAAATACTGCAAATAATTCTCCAGAACGGATATATCTATTGTTTATAAAAAATACCTGTGCAGTTCTATTATTTCTTGTTACTCTTGGATGTGAGATATAACCTTTAATTTTAAACCATTTTTCTTCAAGGTTTATTTCAAAGAAATCTTCTTTGTTTGTTTCTGGAAATATAGTATTTATTTTCTCAATTAAAGGGATATCTTTTGATACAGAATATACTACTCTATTATCTTTTATATAATCAATACCAACTTTAGATGCCAGTATGAATTTTTCAATAATTTCAGTAACCATCCTGCTTTCTACAGCAGGAGATTTTAAAAATTTCCTTCTTGCAGGTAAATTGAAAAATAAATCTCTCACTTCTATTGTTGTGCCATTGGAAGCTGCTATTTTTTTAGAGTTGATAGGTTCCCCGCCCACAAATTCAACACTTGTAGCTATATCATCAGTTTTTCTCTTAGATGTTATTTTCATTCTTGAAACTCTTGAAATAGCAGCTAAAGCTTCGCCTCTAAATCCGTATGTATGAATGTTATATAAATCATTAACGTCTTTTATTTTACTTGTAGTATGTGGTTGAACAGCCAGTAATATTTCCTCTTCAGACATTCCTACACCATTATCTGTAATTCTAATATATGTTTTTCCACCATCTTTTATTTCAACAGTAATTTTATCAGCATAGGCATCAATGGCGTTTTCAAATAGTTCTTTTACAACAGCAAAAGTTCCGGTAACTACTTCACCAGCAGCGATTTTCATTATTACCGATTCGGGTAATTTAACAATAGCCATAAAAATCACCTGCTTTTCTGTCTGAAAATTTCAAATAATATAATACCTGCACTAACAGATACATTTAATGAATCAACATTGTTTGCCATTGGAATAGAAATTAAAGCATCACATTTTGATTTAATCTTTTCTCTAATACCACTTCCTTCATTTCCCATAACAATAGCAACATTTCCAGTTAAATTTGTTTCATAGTATATATTATGACTCATGTCAGCACCATATACCCAAAACCCGTGTTTTTTAATAGTCTCAATAAATCTTGAAATATTAGTTACTTTTAAAATAGGAATTCTAAAAGCCAACCCTACTGAAACTTTAATAACAGTTGAGGTTACTTCAACGGAGTTATCCTTAGGAATAACTATTAAATCAGCATCAGCAGCGAGAGAAGATCTAATAATGGCGCCGAAATTATGAGGATCCTGAATTTGATCCAGGATTACAATTGTAGCGTTTTCTCTTAAATTATTCAGAATAGTTTCATCAACATATTTAAATTCTTTTCCAATATCTATTACAACACCTTGATGTTTTGAAACATTAACCATTTTTTGTAGAACATTATCAGGTGCAAAAGAGAATGAATATTTATGTTTTTTGGTCAATTCAATTAATTCTTTAAATGTTTTATCTGTTTTTTTACTATCGGTAAAATAAATATTTTTTACAGGATAATGCGCATTTATAATTTCTTTTAATACATTTCTGCCATATACATACATTATTTTCTCTCCCCTAATACGTTTTTAGAACTTTCTAAAATTTCATTTAATCTTGTATAATCTTTTTTTAAAAACAGATATCCAACAACAGTTTCAAATGCAGTTGCTTTTCTATATTCTAAATCATTTCCACGCTTTTTAGCGCCTTTTGAATTAAGTCCTCTTTTATATATATTTTTTTCTTCTTCGTTGAAAGAATTTAAAATATTATCAACTATTTTAGCTTGTGCTTTTGCACTAACATAATTTTTACTTTCATTATGTAACTTACCTGCTTTTTTTCTACCAGTATCTATAATATAATTTATAAAATATAAATTAATTACAGCATCTCCAATATATGCAAAGGTGTCTACAGGCACCTCTCTTAAATCTTTAATCTTACTTTCGAATAACTTACCTAAATTATTAAATTCACTCATTTTGTGCTCCCTTCAACTATTTTTCAATTTCTACAATTCCACCATGATTTCTAATTTTTATTATAATATCATTTAATGATTTCTCTATTTTTCCTACGCTTTCATTTTCATCAAAATAGCTAAATACAATTTTTAAAGGTTTAATTATTAATAATCCATCTACAACTTTATTAATTTTTTCTATGGTTTTGCCATTTAATGGTTTTTTTATATAAATTGTTAGAGTACTATTAAAATTTTTTACGTCCAAAATATTTTCTTCTTCTCTTTTATACAATCTCCTAATTTTAGAAATTTTGCTTTGAGATATTTGAATTTTCTCGAAAGCTTTCTTTAATTTTTCTTTATCTACTGGTTTAATTATAAAATAATCAGCTCCATAATTCAATGCTTTAAATATTTCTGTTTTTTTATTAGAAACGCTTATAACAATTATTTTTAAATTAGGGTATGTTTTTTTTAAAAGTTTTATAGCGTTTATTCCATCGGTATTTTTTAAGTACAAATCTAGGGTTATAATATCTGGTTTTAGTTTTTGGCATTTGTTGACAATACCGAATATATCATCAAATTCTCCAACAATTTCATGTCCTAATTCTTTTAAATACTTTTTTAAAACATTTCTAATATTTATATTATCTTCAATAATCAATATTTTTGACATAGTTACCTCCTGGGAATTGCGATGTTAAAAGTTGTACCTTTATTTGGTTCGGAATAAACGGAAATTTTACCTTTTAAAATTTCAACTTCATTTTTTACGGAATATAACCCAATTCCTTTACCAGCGTATATATTTGATTCATATTTTGATGTATAGCCATATTCAAATATTTTATTTATATTTTTTATACCCTTTCCATCATCTGATATTATAATGTGAATAATATTTTCTTTCTCATATACTTTACATTTAATATTACCACCTGGCGTTTTATTTAAAATAAGTCTTTCCTCTGGTCTTTCTATGCCATGTATGACAATATTTCTAAATATATGGATTAATGACTTTATAAAGTCATAATAATCATCAATATCTATAAACAAGTTAGAATCAATTTCAAACGAATTAATCTTTTTTTCAAATTTCTCTGCTAATTCAAAGGTATACTTTTTATATACATCTAACACATCTTTTATATCTTTGAAATAAAGTTTTTTTATTTCTGCCAATATTAATTGAGAATATTTTTCTGGTAAAACATTTTCAATATATTTTTCTAAAATTATTATTTTATTTTTATCTATCCAGATCATTTCGTTTTTTAGAAAATCTTTTCCTAAAACACTATTGATAAAATTCAATTCTTCATTTAGAAAAGCATTTAACTTTCTGTCTTTTATAAAAATTACTACTTTATTTTTATCTTTTATATTTGATTTTTTTAATAAATCTAATTCGTTTTCAAGTTTATCTAATTTTTTTCCGGTTTTTATAAAGTGCCATTGCAGAAACAACCCTTTATAAGTATGTATATTTTTATAAAAATTCATAATAAAATCTTGAATTGAATATACAGATATATCATTATATATCTGTTTTGTAACATATCTAATATAATCCTCTATATTCTTTTTTAAAATATCTCTATTCATTACAACATTCAATAACATTTTTGTATTATTTTTTTCATTTTCTATTTTTTCCTCTAATTCTTTTTTTTCCGTAATGTCTTGTATTATGCACATAACTCTTTTTACAGAATCTAAATAAATAATCTTATATTTTACTTTTAATATTTTATTATTTATCTTAACTTCACTTGGCAATAATTCTAAATACACATCATCCTTTTCATCATTTTCAAAAATATGAGATAATATCTTCTTTTCAATTTCATAATCCGAATTATATAATAATTCTAAAATATTTCTTTTTGAAATATCTTCTGTTTCAAAAATATTTAAACATTCCTTGCTATATTCTTTGTGAATCAAGAAATCTTTTCCAAACATTAAAAAGCCTTCATCAGAGTTGTCCAATAATAACCCTAATCTTTTTTTTGTTTCAATTAACATCATTTGATTAATATCGCTTATCTTAGAAATCTTTTTTGTTTGACTCAATAAGTGCTCATAATCTTTGATCAAACATTCATATTTATCAATTAAATTCTCCACAGAAAAACTATTATTTTTTAAAAAATTTTTATGATTTTCTAATTTCTTATATTCATTTGAAAAGATGCTGTCCATTAAAACACCTCTTTGGGAGAATAATCTCACTATTTTTTTATTAGTGTAAAGGGTATGGTTAAATCTTCCATGAAATTTTCCGCTATTTCATAAGAAAATTCATTATCTTCATCATAATACCAATTAATTTTCACATTTTTATTCTTGTTATAAGCTTCTTCTAAAATATCTAATATAAACATAATTGATTTTGTGCTACTGGTATTTAAATAACTAATATCAAAATTAAAAATAACTTCTGTTTCAGTATCTAAATTATTTATATAATTTTCTAACCATTCAAATATAGGATTATAAAAATCAAAGGAATTTTCTGGATATGATTCACCTTTAATAGATAAGATGTTTTTTTCAGGATCAAATATTATTTCTGGTGTAGATTTAGTTGGTTTAATAATTAATTTTTCCATTTTAATACCTCCTATTTAAACCGTTATTATTAGAATAAAATAATAATAATTATTATCTAGTTTAATAAAATCATATTCAAATTTATTTGAAGCCCTTTTAGCCATTTCAAGAAATCCCAAGCCAGCGCCGCCGGTTTTGCTTTTAAAATTTTCTCTTAATCGTTTTTTATATAATAACTTAATTTCATCTTTACTTAAAGAATTTATCTCATCTATACGCTCTTTAAGATTTTGTATATCCTCTTTTTTTACTATATTTCCAGAACTGATAAAATAGTTTTGTTCGTTTTTTCCAATTAATATTATTGATTCTAAAAATACATGATTGATTTCTTTTTTAGATAAAATTCGTTCATAGTTTTTAATGTTTTGACTTTGTTCAATAAATACAGAAAAAATATTGTTAGAAGATGTGTTATGATTTTTATCATTTTTTATATATTCTCTCAATGCTCTTCCTATTTCTTCTATTATACCTTGAGAAAATGGCCCTATAAAACTCATAATAATATTATTTTTTCGAATTTGATCTTTAATTTCAAGAATGTTTTTCGGATTCAAAAAACTCCCCCCTTTGATAGAAAAATATTTTATTTCTTCCAGAATTTTTTGAATTATATAATGCAGTATCAGCTATATTTATTATTTCGTCGATGTTTTCTCCGTTATAAACAGTTAATCCAATACTTGCGGTTATGTTTTTTAAATTTTTATCTAATAAAATAATTTTTTTAAGTTTATGAGCCACTTTTATAGCAGATTTTAAGTTGGTATTAGGCAAGATTATTAAAAATTCGTCTCCTCCCCATCTGAAAACAAAGTCGATTTTTCTTAGGTTTCTTCTTAATATCTTTGAAAGTTCTATTAAAATTCTATCACCAATATTATGTCCAAATGCATCATTAATTTTCTTAAATTTATCTAAGTCCATCATAATTAAGGAAAACTTTCTTCCTTCTCTTTTATATAAATTGATTTGATAGTTAATGATTTCATCGAATTTTAGTCTATTATACAATCCAGTTAATGTGTCTTTTTCAGATAAATTTTTTAAATAAATATTTTTTCTTTCTAATTTCTCCTTTAGTTCAAAAAGATAATTATCCTGAATATCTGAGATATGAATTAATTTGTAATATTCATCAAGTAATTTTTTATATTCATCTAATAAAGATCTATATGATTCTTTTAAAGAATCATAAGAAGGATTTTTCTTTAAAGTATTCTCAGCCTTTTTTATAATTTCAAATTCTTTTTTTAAATAAATAATATCACCACCTATAATTTGAAACCTATAACAGTAATGTCATCTCTTTGTTCTTCATTTTTCATATAATTTTTCAGAAATTTTTCAATTTCTTCTTTCTGTTTATCCATCGGCTCTTTATAAATGTTATTTAATAAATTAACAAAATTTTTTCTGCCTAACCTTTTTCCTTCGGGATTATTTTGATCTTCATATCCATCAGAAGTTATATAAAAATTCGTGTTACTTTCAATTTCAATAATATGTTCACTAAAGATATAATCAGTTTTAGACCTTTTATATCCAATACCCTTATTATCTCCTTTTACTCTTATGGTTTTATTATCTTTTGTATAATACAAAGATATACCAGCACCACTATATGTTAATTTGTTATTCGAAATATAACAAAGTCCTATTTCCATTCCATCATCATATCTATAATCATTATTATAAGAGTTAATAGCATTTTTAAATAAAATATTTAATTTTTGAAGTATATCTGAAGGACTAACTAAATTTGTATCGTCTATAATTCTGTTTAATATAGAATTTGCAGTCATTGTCATCAAAGCTCCAGGCACCCCATGACCAGTACAATCAACTACTGCAATATAGAATGAACCATCATTTCTTTCTTTATACCAATAAAAATCGCCACCTACAATATTTGAAGGTTTCCATAGTATAAAAAAATCTTTGAATTTGTTTTTTAGAATTTTTTCAGATGGTAATATAGAATTTTGAATATTTTTAGCATATAAAATGCTGTCCATAATTCTTTTGTTTTTTTGTTCTAATTCTTTTGTTCTTTCTTCAACCAACTTTTTTAACCTGAAATTAGATATTAATATACTTTGTAATATAACAAAAGATAAAAGTAAAGAAATAGATATAATTGAATAAGAAATTACGCCTTTATATATAGGTGACATGACTTCAGCTTTCTCTACCATAGTAACAATATACCATCCAGAGGAATTTAATTTAGTATAAGCTATGTAATAGCTCTTATTATTAATATTATCTTTTATAATTCCTTTTGATCCGACGAAATGAATATATTCAAATTTTTTGTTTATATTTTCTATATTTTTGTGTAGAATTATAGTTCCTTTGTCATTAATAACAAAAGTTTGTCCTGTTTTGTAACTTAATTCGGAGTTTATTAAGTTTACAAAATCACTAAGAGAGCAATCTATAGATAAGACACCAACTACTTCATTTTTCTCGTTAATTAAAGCTTTTCCTGTAGAGATTAACCATATTTTTGTTTTATATTCTTTATAAGGTGTTCCGATATATACACTTTTAGGATTTTTAATACCTTCAATATACCATGGTCTAATTGTTGGATCATATTCTTCAGGTACTTCCCAATCGTTAATAACTAATTTTTTGTTTTTATAACCAGTATAAATGTAAGCGATATTTTTATTTGAATTCTTGTAATTTTTCAATATTTCTAAAACTTTCTCCTCGCTTTTTTTAGAAAATCCAGCATTGATAAAATCTTTATCTTTTGCAAATGTTTCTGCAAAATGAATTAATTCTGTAAAATAATCATCGATGAATGTAGCAACAACAGAATTCTCACTTTTAATATAGTCTTGCGCTTTGCTTAAATTTATATTATAATAGTTAATAGAAAAAAACAATCCCATCCCTATTATCAATAACATAGATATAAATAATAATGGGAAAATGATTTTATGCCTGTTTGTCATAATATTAACCCCCATATCTCATATATTTATTTTAATATTATATATTTATTATATCAGAAAAAAGTATAAATACTTAAATATTTTTTTAATTACTATAAATTATAAATACTTAAAATCAGGAGGAATATCATGAATAGAAAAAGAGATGTATATTATTGGCAGGAAAGAAGTATATTAAAATATTTAAAGAAAGAATGGATAGAACATGCGGTTTTCAAAATAAATTCAAGTGGAATAATTGGTATAGGTGCTGGAACGCCAAATTCTGATTTTGGTGAAACATACAAAACAACAATGGCTATAATTGAGAAGATGAGAAAATTAACCGAAGAATGGGAAGATTTGAACAATTATGCAGACTTTGAAAAAGTAATGAGTAATATAGTTAAATTTGATATGTCATCAAAAACAGCCGTTGAAATTGCTATTGCTGATTATATCCTAAATTCTAAAAATTTAGATTTGTCAAAAATACTTTTTTCAAAAAAAGATTTAAACGAAGAGATGAAAAAATTATATGTTTATAATGATATGGGATATGCCATTTATGATGAATTAATAGATGCATTAATAATTAAAATTGAATTCATTGAAAAAATATCTTTAGAAGAATTAGAGATATTAAAAGCAAATATTGATAAATACAAAATATGGATAGATTTTAAAGGTATGTTTAACCACTACGAAGTAAAAAAAATACTTGATGTATTTAAAGGCCTTGACGTAGTAGCAATAGAACAACCATTACCTGTTGGGAGTGAATTTGCAGTAAAAGACCTTTTGACGAAATATCCTGTTTTTTGGGATGAATCCTTTAAAACACTTCAGGATATAATAAGATTAAAAGATATTTCTACAGGATTGGTATTTGAAATTACAAAATTTGGGGGATTATTAAAAACTTCTGAGTATTTAAAAGTTGCTGAAAGTTTGGGTTTGGAAACAATGATATCATCAAGAATAGAACATCCAATAACATTAAATTGGGCGAAAAAGATAAAAGAATCATTTAATTATATAGATCTTAATTACGAACATTATATAGAAAAAACGTCTAAGTAAGGAATCCAAAGGATTCCTTATTTTTTTTAAGGATTTTGCTGTTAATATTAAATAATTATAAATAATATAATAAAATTATATATAATAACTTTTTTTCGCGTTTCTTGCTTAAAAGTAAAGAGGTATAATATTATTGCAACAAAAAGATAACAAAATTCTTATAACAGGAGGGGAAATTATGAAAAAGATTTTTATTTTTTTTAGCATTACTGTATTATTATCTTTATTTTTAGTAGGATGTTTTCCAAAACCCGAAGAACCTACTAAACTAGAAGATGGATATTATCTTTATTTTTCTAATAGCGAAGAAGGATTTAAATTTGATTTAATTCCTGACTGGAAATTTTCACAGCAAAACGATGGAACATATAAATTAGAAATTGCCGGATCAGATTTAATAGATAATGTTCCAGCACCAACTAATGATGAAAAAGTATGGTGGTGGAAAGTTGTTCAAATAACAGGAGATAGTTCAATTGCATATGGTGGATTTGAAAAGTTTGATCCAAGTGTTCCAATAGATCCAAATGTTGTTAAAAATATGGATAAGGTAATATTCTATTTTGATCCTTCGGCAGACACAACAACTGATCATAAAACAATAGCAGGAGTAATGGGAGATAATACTAAAGACGCTTCTCCAATATATTTTGCTGGAATTCCAACAGGGTGGGACTTTGTTGAAATGACAGAGGGGAGTTATACAACAGAAAAATCTACAAAAACAATTTTTGGACCCGGAAATCCGCTTGAATTCAAAATTGGTTTAGGAGTTAATAATTGGGACAATGGGCCATTTATATTTAGTGAAAATCATTACTATGGAACGGGTGGAAATACTTTAGCATTTACCTCTGGAAATTATACAATGGGAGCGAGAATAAAATTTGATCCACATTTTTCAAAATTAATTGTTGAACCTTTAGACGAAATTAAATCAATCTCCGAAGTTGTTAATGATATAGATGTAAATGGAACACATGATGCTTCCTCTATTGGTATTGTGAACTATAAATATAGCACATATGTATTTATTCAAGATGAGACAAAAGGAATTGAAATATACAAGCCTGCTAATATTGCTAATTTGAATATAGGTGATTTAGTATATGTTGAAGGATCGGTAAGTCATTTCATAAATTCAATTAATAATGTATATAAATATAATTTAAACGATACAGCTTCTGTAACTGTTTTGAAATCAAATGTAGAAATAATCCCCGTAGACATAAGCGGGGTTGAAATAGCTGACAATTGGGATTATTATGGAAAATTAGTAAAATTTGAAGGTGTATGTAAAAATATAGATGATGGATATAATAATGCTACTTTTGAATCAAATGGTGCAACAATTGTTGTAAAAAATTATACGACAACAGAATTCAGTACTGATATAACTTATAATATTACTGGAGTTGTAATGTATAATTATGATCAATTAAAAGTTGTTCCGAGAGATGAAAATGATATAGCAGCACCTGGACAAATAATTATAGATGGGGATTTATCAGATTGGACAGATTATGCAACAAAGACAGTTCTTGATGAGGCTACAGATGATAGCAAATGGGGATCAGACAATGACGTAAATTGGATAGGTGTTGCAAATGATGATAAATACTTATATATAGGAGCAAAATATAAAGCTTCAAGCAATGGTTTTATTATATATTTTTCTGTAGATGGTGCTACTGGAGGAGCAACAAATATGAATTTTGGAGGCTGGCCAAGAGTCATCCAGACTCAGGATGGAACACCTATACATTTCTTTATAGCCTCTTGGGAACATGGAGATCCGCAACTATGGGTTGTCGAAGGGGCAGCAACAAAAACAGATATATCTGGAAAAATGGCTCAAAAAGTTAATGTTGATCCGGTGATGGAAGTTAAGATTAAATTATCAGATCTTGGTTTGGCAAAAGGGAATAAGATAAAATTTGTTGGAACAATAGTAGGAGGAGATGGTTCTTCATCCCCAGATACAATTCCAAATAATCCTTATCCTGAAAATTGGGATTGGAATGTACCTTTAACAATTATTAATATGGTAGAATATACAATACAATAGAATATTTCATGATTAATATCCCCACCTCAAATTTGGGGTGGGTTTTTTTAAAGTAAATGGAGGTGATGTTTTTGAAAAAAGTATTGATACTGTTATTTTTTTCTGTTTTTTTATTTTCAGGTTGTTTAATGAAAGTTCTTGATTTATCTGTTCCTGAAGGTATATATGTAGGATACGACGGGAATAATTGGTTACAAACAGATGATAAAACATTGATAGAAAATAGTAAATTTACATACGATGAAAATTTGAAATTATATAAAGCAACTATCGATGCATCAAATATAATATTTAATGAAATTGATAATAATGGAAATAAGTTTAATATTGGATATTATAAGGTATATTATGTAAAAAGTGACGGTAATATTGTTTCAGATTCTATTCCAATATTAAAATCAGCAGTAACTCAAAATCAGATTACAGTATATCTAGATCTGGATAAATTAGAAGCGGGAAAAGCCGTAGGAGTAGGAGATGATACAAATTTAAATATGAACTGGTACGCAGCAGGTACTTTTAACAATTGGACTCCAAAACAAATGAATAATATGGGTGATTACTTTGAAATAACTATTAATTCTTCATATAACAAAGGAGATAATATAGAATATAAAATTCCTGTTTCGACAACTTGGATGCCATGGCAAATGATATATAATGGTGAAGTATATTCTGATTCATCTCAAAATCAAAAATATACTTTTAAAAATAATGTGACAGGATTTAAGATTAAATTTTATTCTCTAATTAGTTATGTGGAAATTGAAGAAATTAAGGTTGGTGATTCTCAATGAAAAAAATAATAGTATTAATTTTTTTACTATTAGCAATAATGGGACTATCAAATACACAAATCAATGGAAATTTTGAAACTTCATGGACATACACCATGGAATCATCTCCCGCACAGTTTTATGAAAATGGGTTAAAATTAGATTTGTATATTAAACCGGACGGTTCGGATTTTTCCGGTAGTTTAAATTTGAATAAAGGTGATGATGATAAATATTATATTACAGATGGTGAATTTGATTTTAAATTCGGGAGTAACTTATTTAAAACGTTATGGAAGAAAAAAAGTGTTAATACAACTGATTGGATAAATGCGTTTAATAATGAAAAAATAGGGGCGGTCGATGGATTAGTATTAAAATATGATCTTCCAATAGGAAACACAGAAAATTTTTTATTTAAAAAAGATGGAGGATCGTCATCATTTTTGATTTCACATGTTAGAGGAATTCCTTTAGGAAACTTTTATTATAGCTTTATTTACTCGAAAGAATATTACACAAAATATAATTATATAAACTGGAGGTTTTATGATTACAATTTAAATTTAGGTAAAACACAATTTTTTGGTGAATTTGGTTATTCATATGATAAAGATAAGTTTTATTTAGAAGATAATTATCTTCTTTTTTGGGGTAATAGAGTAAATTTAGGTAGAATTAGTAATGCAATATTTCTAAAATATTTAGCACCGGCTTTTAATAAAACATATCTGCCGGATAGTTTTTATAATAATATTAGAAATGAGTTAACCTTAAACAAAGTAGGGATTATTTTTGATTTTGATTATTATTTTAAAAATAACAAGATTTCTGTTGAAAATTTTTCTCTAAGTCAATTAAAAGGTTATTTTAATTATAATAACTATAATTATCTTTACATAGGAATACCTGTTGCGAATGATAAATATAATTTAAACGATCTGGAATGGACAATAAACTTACCATTTGATTTACCACTATTTGGTAAGTTGAATTTATCTGTATATAAAAAAGGAATAGAAGATGATTGGACTAATATCAAGAAATATGGTGATTTCTCATTTTCTTCAAATTTAAAAGGGAATTTATTAGGTTATTATTATGATATATCCTATATTTTTGGAAATAAAGATGTTAATATAGAAAATTCAACAGTATACGGTGGAGGTTTTTCAGAGGTGTTATATGGTTCATTATCAAAATCATTTGGGAATTTAAATCTATTTGGAAAAGGCATGTATATATATGGAGTAATAGAGAGATATAAAACTATGTATTTAGAAGCAAAATATACAGGCTTTTCTAATATGGAATTATCCTTAAGTTTAGGAGACGGTAATTTTGGTGCATCAAAAGAGTTTAAAAAACAATTATCTTTGACAGTTAAAACAGGATTTTAGGAGGTGTATTTGATGAAAAAAGTATTATTAACAGTATTTTTAATTATATTATCAATAGTGTCTTTTTCTAAGGTATATGTGTATAAAGGTGTTGTAGTTTTTGAGTATAAGGATTTAACAGCTTCTTCTGTATATTTAGCTGGTAGTTTCAATAATTGGGATTCTACAGCATTGCAAATGAAAAAAATAAAAGGTGGTATATGGAGGATAACATTGAAACTTTCACCAGGTGACTATCAATATAAATTTGTAATAAATGGAACTGATTGGAAAGAAGATCCAGAAGCTCCAGACTATGCACCAGATGGGTTTGGTGGGAAAAATGGTGCATTTTCATTAGTTTTAGAAAATGGCGAGTTAAAAATAAAAAAAGCAACTAAACAAGAATCTGGTATTATAAATGGATCATATGTGTTCGATTTAAAATCAAAGATAGATACCGACACATATTCATTGAAAACGCCAACTTTAAGTCATGTTTTTAATTTAAAAATAAATCCTGAAAAATCAGGTATGAAATTTGAAGCTAATTTGGTCGCGGATAACAGTTCGTGGCAATTTAGATTAGAGTCATTAAAAGTAAGATGGGAGAATAATAGATTTGTTTTTGGATTATTCAATAATTCATCAGCTAATACTTTATGGAAATTTTATGAAACCAATATTGAATATAATAAAACAGGATTTTATGGTGGTATTAAATTAAGAGTAGCTGATGTTGTTGTTGATATTTATTCTGAAAATAATGAATTAAAGTATTTCACTACTGCAAGGGTAGGTTTTGAAAATACATATATTTATTTAGGATATTTACCTGCAACTGATGAAACTACAATGAATTTATATATAAGAGCGGAAACTTTGAATGTTGGTATTGAAGGTAAATATTCAGATTCTTTGGAATATTTAAAAGCAGATTTTATTAATGATAATTTATATATCGAAGGTATTTATACTCTTGTAAATAAGAATATAGAGTTTTATTCAAAGATAACATCACTTTTAGAAATAAGCGGAAATTATAATATATCTGAAAATACATATTTTTTAATAGGTGGCCTAAATTTACCAATTTTAGAAAATATAAATATTTTAACAGATATGTATTATGATAATTCAAATAATTTAGGTTATAAAATTGGAGTCGAATTTATTAATAGTAATGTTCTTGCAGAACTTAAAATAGGGCATGATTTTGATATGGATTTTGAAAATTATTATTTATTCATATCTGCAAAAGCAGAATTTTAATTAATATAATAATAATAAAATGAGGCGAAAGCCTCATTTTATTTATGGTATAATAATCATAACATATAATTGATTAGAAAAATTTTTTTTGAACACAAACGGAGGAGAATTTATGAATAGAAAAAGAGACGTATATTATTGGCAGGAAAGAAGTATATTAAAATATTTAAAGAAAGAATGGATAGAACATGCCGTTTTTAAAATTGATTCAAATACCTGTTGGGAGTGAATTTGCAGTAAAAGACCTTTTGACGAAATATCCTGTTTTTTGGGATGAATCCTTTAAAACACTTCAGGATATAATAAGATTAAAAGATATTTCTACAGGATTAGTATTTGAAATCACAAAATTTGGGGGATTATTAAAAACTTCTGAGTATTTAAAAGTTGCTGAAAGTTTGGGTTTGGAAACAATGATATCATCAAGAATAGAACATCCAATAACATTAAATTGGGCGAAAAAGATAAAAGAATCATTTAATTATATAGATCTTAATTACGAACATTATATAGAAAAAACTTCTAAATAAATATAATTTTATATAAAAATAAACATATATTTTATAAAAACAGATTTTGAAAGTCCATCAAAGGTAAAATAATAAAAATGCTGGAAATTCTGGCATTTTTATCAATATTGATGCATGTTAATAAATTCAACGAGTATTTCTTTCTCCTGAAATATTTCTTGGAGATATTTTTATTAATCTTTTTTCATGACAGGTAATTTTTCAAAATATACAAAAATAGAAACTACATTCATAACCATAACTTCGGGTATTGGTTTAAATAATTTTGATTTTATAAAAATTTTTTGAGCTATTGCTCTGATACGCTGGGCTATTTGTTTAAATTTTTGTTTTCTATAAAATATTAGCATGTCTAAAAAGTCTAAAATGAAATGAAGGCTCGAAGATTGCCCTTACACGCTACCGCGGGTATAGGATAAAAGATTTTTATTATATAATTATAAATCTTTTCCCCTTAGATTTTTTATCCAAAAAAATCTAAGGGTGAATGGAAGTCGTCAAAATTACATGGATGTAATGCCGCGAAACAATACACGATGTATTGTTTGAGCGACTTTACTTTTTGGACATCGTAAATTTTATGATATCACTTTCTTATTTTTTGTCCAAATTTTGTAAGGGGTGAGTACGTTTTTATTTTACTTCCTCAATATATTTTGCTTCTTTACCAACAAAAACAATTATA